>CAYTAE010000028.1:0-12142 GCA_964435655.1 uncultured Rhodospirillaceae bacterium | reverse complement strand
AATTTCAACGGGGTGGTGCCCGTAATCGTCGATGATGGTCACACCGTTCACGCAGCCAAGATTGGTAAAGCGCCGCCGCACACCGCCAAATTCGGCCAGCGCCTTGCGCAGGACAGGCTCGGCAATTTGCATTTCCTGGGCGATGGCGACCATGGCCAGCGCATTTTTTACGTTGTGCAACCCCGGCATCGGCAACCGCAAGCCTTCGATGACTCTGTCCGGGTCGTTGCCTCGGCCCTTGATTCGGGCATCGAAACAGGTCGCCGCTGGCGTGATGCGAACATGGATGCCGTTGATCTCTGCTTTGGGACTGACTCCATAGGTCACCAGCCGCCGGTTCGAGATACGCGGCAGCATGGCGGCAACTTCCGGGTCGTCGATGCACAGAACCGCAAAGCCGTAAAACGGGATGTTTTCGATGAATTGCACGAAGGCATTCTTTAGTTCGGCAAACGAGCCGTAGAAATCCAAATGCTCGCGATCAATGTTTGTGACGACGGCGATTGTGGCCGGCAATTTGATAAAGGTGCCGTCCGATTCATCGGCCTCGACAACCATCCATTCGCCTTCGCCAAGATGGGCGTTCGTGCCATAGGCGTTGATGATGCCGCCATTGATGACGGTCGGGTCCATGTCGGCAGTTTCAAGAAGGGCGGCGATCAGGGAGGTCGTCGTTGTCTTCCCATGAGAACCGCCGACGGCGATCGCCGATTTCAGATGCATCAGCTCGGCCAGCATTTCGGCGCGGCGAACGATTGGGATATGCCGTTTCCTGGCGGCGACCACCTCCGGATTGCTTTCCTTGACGGCGGAGGAAAGAACAACGACCTCGACGCCTTCAAGGTTTTGTTCCTCATGGCCGATGGCGACGGTGATGCCAAGCTTGCGCAGGCGAAGAACGTTCGCATTTTCGTTCAGATCGCTGCCCTGCACACGGTAGCCAAGATTGTGCAGAATTTCGGCAATGCCGCTCATGCCGATGCCGCCGATACCGACGAGGTGAATGGGGCCGGTGGGAAGGGTCAAGGCGCTCATGCCGCCACCCCGTGCTTTGCGCCGTCCCGGGTTCCATTCGTATCGGGCAGGCATTTGCAAACGGCTTCGGCAAGGCGTTCTGCCGCATCGGCGCGGCCAAGGGTGCCGGCGCCTGTGGCGGCTTTGTTGAGGAGGATCGGCAATTCCAGAAAGGATGCGATCCGTGCGGCCAGGGCGTCCGGCGTGAAGAAGGGCTCTGGCATCAGCCAGGCGCCGCCCGCCTCTTCCAGGGCATGGGCGTTCGCCGTCTGGTGGTCGTCCGTGGCGGTGGGGTAGGGCACCAGCACGGCGGGTCTGCCGGCTGCTGCCAGTTCGGCGACCGTTGAAGCGCCTGACCGGGAAACAATCAGATGGGCCTTTGCGAAACGCTCCGGCACGTCGTCGAAGAAGGCCGCAATTTCCGCGTTGATCCCAAGGGCTTTGTATTGCGTGGCGACGGCCTCCAGGTCTTCCGGGCGGCATTGCTGGGTGATGCAAAGACGTTTCCGTGTTTCCGGGGCAAGGGCTGCCAAGGCATTTGGCACGACATCGGCAAAGATGTGGGTGCCCTGGCTGCCGCCAAGGATCAGCACGACGAAGGGGTCTTCCGGCCCAAGCGGTGGGTGGGGCCGCTCGCAAATCGCATGGAAGGCTTCGCGCACGGGGTTGCCGGTCAGAAGAATTTTTGCTTCGTCCATTGGCCGCAGATGGCGGGTTGTTGGAAAGGACGTAGCAATGGTTGTCACGCGCGGTGCCAGCAAACGGTTGGCGCGGCCCATGACGGCGTTCTGTTCATGCAGGATGGTTGGCACGCCCAGGTGGCTTGCGGCCAGCATCACAGGCACTGACGCATAGCCGCCAAAACCGATGACCGCCTGGGGCCGCAACCGGCGCAGCAGGCGGCGGGCCTGCAGATACCCCCACGCCATTTCAACGCCGGCCTTGAAAAGTTTCGGCACGCTTCGTCCGGCCATGGGTGCAGCGTGAATTTTGTGGCGTTCGATGTTGCGCAGCGCACCGGGATAGGTGTTGCCGCGTCGATCCGTCGCCAGCGCCAGTCGCACACCGCGGCGTGTTAGCGCGTCGGCAAGGGCTTCGGCGGGAAAGACATGGCCGCCAGTGCCGCCCGTCGTCAACAGGACGAAATTGCGCACATCCGCCATCACAATTGCTCCCGTGCGTGGCTGTGCCGCCGGGTGAAGGCAAGAATAAGACCCATCGTGAAAGCCAGCGCGATAAGCGACGACCCGCCGTAGGAAAGAAAGGGCAGGGTCATGCCTTTCGTCGGGATCAAATTAAGGGTGGACGCCAGATTGATGAACGCCTGAAGCGAAAACTGCGTCAGCAGGCCGGTGACGGCGAGAAGAAGAAACAGACTCTCCTCCTGCAACATGCGGCTCAGGCCGCGCAGGAAGATGAAGGCGAACAGGCTGACAATCAACAAGCAGGCGAACAGGCCAAACTCTTCGCCGATGACGGCAAAGACGAAATCCGCATGGGCATCGGGGATGGTTTCTTTGATGTGGCCGCCGCCCGGGCCGCGGCCAAACAGCCCACCATTTCCAAAGGCCTCCATGGCGCGCGCTATCTGATAGCCGCTGGCAGAGGCGGGGTCGAGAAAGCTGTCGATGCGAAGCGCCACATGGGGAAAGACAAAATAAGCGCCGGTTAATCCGGCGATGGCGAGCAGGAAAAGCAGGCCGGCCAACAGCAGTGGCAGGCCGGAAAGGAAGAGCTGCGCGCACCAAGTGACAAGGACGACGATGGTCATGCCGATGTCGGGCTGGGCAAGCAGCAGAAGAAGGACGATGCCGCAAAGTGCGATGGAAATTTTACGTCCGGCAAACTCGTGGTTCATCTGATGTTCGGCAAACATCCATGCGGCCAGCACGGCAAAGCTTGGCTTGATGAATTCCGATGGTTGCAGGGAAAAGCCGGCGATCGTGATCCATCGCCGGGCGCCTTTAACTTCGGTGCCGATGAAGAGGACCAGGACAAGCAGGGCGATGGAAACAAGGAACACGACAATGGCCAGGCGGCGTGCATCTTTGGGCGTCATCAGCGAGACGACGAAAACCGTGCCCAGCGCCAGGGGCAGGAAGAAAAGATGGCGACGGACGAAATAAAGGGGTTCGACGCCGATGCGTTCGGCAACCGATGGGCTTGCGGACAAGGCGACAAGCACGCCAATGCCGATCAGCAGTGCGATGGCCGCCAACGTCCAGCGGTCCACTGTCCACCACCAGCGGCTTAACACGCTCGTATCTGTGCGCGCAAAGCTTGTCATGAAACGGGGCCTCCCCCTGTCGGCAGGATGGCTTTTGCGTTTGGAAGTTCAAGAACGCCGGCCCGAAAGGCGTCGCCTCGTTCTTCAAAATTTTCCCATTGGTCGTAGGCGGCGGCGGCGGGGGAAAGCAGCACGATCGCTCCTGTCTCGCTGGCGGCCTGGGCCATGTTGTGAGCATCGCGCAAGGCCGTCGCAAGGTCGCCGGAACGTGTAAAGGGAACCGCGTTGTCCAGGGTGTTGGCAAAGCTGTTCATGGCTTCGCCGATCAGAAAGGCATGACGGATGTGCGAAAAACAGGACGCAAGGGCGTCGATGCCATCTGCCTTTGGCCGGCCGCCGGCAATCCAGTAAATGCTGTCATGGGCGGCGAGCGCATTTGCCGTGGCAGTCGCGTTTGTTGCCTTGCTGTCGTTGATATATTGGACGCCGTTTACCATGGCGACCGGTTCCTGACGATGGGGCAGACCGATGAAGCTTTCCAGCGCCGTTGCAGCCGGTGCGTGGGCAACGCCAAGGGTCCGGATTGTGGCCCAGGCCGCAGCGGCGTTTTGCCAGTTATGGATGCCGGAAAGCGCCGCCGTGCATCGCAGATCGACGGGCGGCACGTCGTCGCCCAGCCGTTCCGTGAGAGCGCCGTTTTGGGTGCTGACGCCATTGTCGAGATCGCCAGGGTCGCCAGGATCGCTGCATGCCGAAATCGGCACGAGATGCGCGACCTTGCCGGTGATGGCGTCTCGGATTTTCCGGCTGTGGGGATCGTCGATGCCGACAATGGCCGTGCCGTTGTCGCAAAGCAGGTCGAAGATGCGCCGTTTCACCGCGACATAGCCTTCAAAGCCGCCATGGCGTTCCAGGTGGTCCGGCGTAATGTTCAAAAGCACGGCAATTTCAAGAAAGGGTGTGAGGCAGAGGTCAATCTGGAAGGAGGAAAGCTCAAGCACATAGATGCCTTCCGGTCCCAGGGGGGGCAGGGCCAGCGCTGGTGTTCCAAGATTGCCGCCGCACGCTACCCGATAGCCGGTCGCTTGCAGCAGATGGCCGATCAATGCCGTCGTTGTTGATTTTCCGTTTGTGCCGGTGACGCCGACATAGCGCGCGTCCGGTTGCGTGCGCGCCAGAAGTTCAATGTCGCCCAAAATGTTACAGCGCGCGGCGCGCGCCTTGTCAATAACGGGATGGGGCTTGGGATGGGTCAGCGGAATGCCGGGGCCGGGGATCACGGCATCGACATTTTCCCAGTTGATCGCGTCCGGGTCGGTAACAGGAAAGCCTTCCTGCAGGGCCAGCGCACGCGCCTCGGCATTGTCGTCCCAGACAAGAACGGCGGCGCCCCCCTTGCGCAAGGCAATCGCCGTGGCAAGACCGGAACGCCCAAGTCCCAGAACCATCACGGCGCGATCTTTGTAGGAGGCAACTTCAATCATGGGCGTTACCGCAGCTTCAGGGTGGACAGGCCGATAAGGGCCAGCACCGAGGCAATGATCCAAAAGCGAATGACGATGGTTGGCTCCGACCACCCTTTCTTTTCGAAATGGTGATGCAGCGGCGCCATCTTGAAGATGCGTTTCCCAGTCAGCTTGAAGGACGTGACTTGCACGATGACGGAAACGGTCTCCAACACGAACAGGCCGCCGATGATGGCCAGGACCAGTTCGTGCTTCGTCACAACGCTGATGGCGCCAAGGGCCGCGCCGACGGAAAGCGATCCGGTATCGCCCATGAAGACCATGGCGGGCGGCGTGTTGAACCATAAAAAGCCCAGGGACGCGCCCAGCAATGCCCCGCAAAGGACGGTCAGTTCACCGGCACCCGGAACGGCATGAATTTGCAGATAGCCGGCAAAAACGGCGTTGCCGACAAGGTAGGTGATCAACGCGAAGCAGAGCGTGGCGATCATCACCGGGACGATGGCCAGCCCGTCCAGTCCGTCCGTTAAATTCACGGCGTTCGAGGTGCCGACGACGACGAACATGGCAAACGGGATAAAAAACCAGCCGAAATTAAGCAGCGTGTCTTTCAGGAAGGGAACGGCCAGGCCCGTGGCAAGGGGCCCGGGCGTGGCGGCCATGATGGCGGTGATGCCCATGCCGGCAATCAGCAATTGAGCAAGAAATTTTGCCTTCGCCGGTAGGCCTCGGGAGGACCGCCGGCGAATTTTCAGAAAGTCGTCGAGAAACCCGATGATGCCAAAGCCGGTCGTGATGCCCAGGACGGCCCAAATGTAAGGGTTCGTCAGATCCGCCCACAGCAGCGTTGAAACCAGCAGCCCAAGCAGAATAAGAAAGCCGCCCATCGTCGGGGTGCCGGCTTTCTCCAGAATATGCCTTTCCGGTCCCTCCTTGCGGATCGGCTGGCCTTCCTTCTGGCGGTGTTTCAGCCAGCGGATCAGGCTTGGTCCGAAAACAAAGCTGATCAGCAACGCCGTCATGATGGCGCCGCCGGTCCGGAAGGTTAGGTAGCGAAACAGATTGAGGATCGGCAGTTGATCCGAGAGCGGGTATAGGAAGTTGAAAAGCATGTTGCCGCTCCTTAGTGGCCGTTGGCTGCGCTTGCCATGCCGGGATCGGCCTGGCGCAGGGCAGCGACAATGTGGTTCATGTCCATGGCGCGCGACCCCTTGATGGCAACAACATCGCTGCCATGAAGTTCTTCCAGAAGCGTGGGCATCAGCGCTTCGGCGCTGTCCGCATGACCACCGCGCATATGTGGCGGTATCTCGCGGTCAAGGTTTTTCATCAATTCGCCAACCGTGAAGACGAGGTCGATTTCGTGGCGAAGCAAATCGCCGGCCAGTTCGGCATGCATGCGGGGCGCGAATTTGCCAAGTTCCAGCATGTCGCCGAGGATGGCGATGCGTCGGCCGACCGGACCCGCCGGGGTGGCGGCAAGGGTGTCGAAGGTGGCGCGCATGGATGCCGGATTGGCGTTGTAGCTTTCGTCAATAATTTCGATTTTTCCGCTTGGGATGCTGCCGTGAACCCGTTGGCCGCGTCCGGTCGGTGCCGACAAATTTGAAAGTTTTGCCGCCGCCTTTTTTACATCGGCGCCAACGGCGTCGACGGCGCCCAGCACGGCAAGGCTGTTCGTCACCCAATGGCGGCCCGGTGCGCCCAGACGGTAATGAATTTCATGGCCGCCGATTTCAGCGATGACGTTGCTGGAAAGCGCATGGCAGGTGCAGTTGATCAGGCGAAGCTGGGCCTCGGGGTGTTCGCCAAAGCCAAGGATGCGTGTGATGCCCTGAGCCTGGGCGGCAGCGGCTAGACGTGAAAAATAGGGATTGTCGCGGTTCAGAATAACGATGCCGTCTGCGTCCATGCCTTCGAATATCTCGGCCTTCGTATCGGCAATCTCGGCGACGGAATGAAAATGAGCCATGTGCACGGCTTCGACATTTGTAATGATGCCGATCTTCGGGCGCACGATTTTGGCAAGGGGGCGGATCTCGCCGGGGTGGTTCATGCCCAGTTCGAAGACGCCGTAATCGGCTTCGCGTGGCAGGCGCGCAAGGCTCAAGGGCACGCCATATTCATTGTTGAAATTGCCTTGAGTTGCCAGAACGTTGCCGCTTTCAGACAGGGCCAGACGCAGGGCTTCTTTCGTGCCGGTTTTGCCGACGCTTCCGGTGACGGCGATGATTTTTGCGGCCGCGCGTGCGCGTGCGGCTTGGGCAAGGGCTTTAAGGGCGCGAAACGAATTTTCAACGATCAGAAGCGGCGCTTTTTGCAAAAGATCCTTCGGCTGGCCTTCGACGATGGCCGCTGCTGCGCCATGGGCGAAGGCTTCATCGACAAAGGCGTGGCCATCGAAATGCGGCCCGGAAATGGCAACGAAAAGATCCCCCGGTTTCAGGTGGCGGCTGTCCATTGAAACGCCGGTTGCTTCCCAGGTGCCGGTGCTGGTGCCGCCGGTCGCGGCTTCGGCTTCGGGCGATGTCCACAAAAGTTTGCGTGTCATTCCGGCGTGTCTCCTGTTGCCGCCATGGCGTTGCGGGCAATTTCCCGGTCGTCGAAAGGCAGGATTTCAGCGTTGACGATCTGCCCCTGTTCATGGCCCTTGCCGGCAATCAGCAAGACGTCACCCGCCGTTAAACTTTCAATGGCCGCATGGATGGCTTGCTCACGGTCGGGGATTTCTTTTCCTTTGCGCGATGCAATCAGAATGTCCTGACGGATGGCGTTGGCGTCCTCGTTTCTGGGGTTGTCGTCGGTGACAAAGACGCCATCGGCCAGCGCATCGGCCACCGCGCCCATTTCCGGACGTTTGCCCCGGTCCCGGTCGCCGCCGCAGCCAAAAAGAACGACAAGACGGTTTTTTGCGTAAGGGCGCAGCGCGCGGAGCGCGTTCGCCAAGGCGTCCGGCGTGTGGGCATAGTCCACATGAATTTGCGCGCCATTTGCCAGGGCACCGACCGTTTCCATGCGTCCGGGAATGGGGCAAAGCTTTGGCAGGGTGGCCAGTGCCTTTGCCATCTCCGCACCGGCGGCGTGAACAAGGCCAAGGGCGGCCAGGGCATTGCTTGCCTGAAAGGCGCCGACAAGGGGCAGGTGAATCTGCGTTGTTTGGCCGAGAATTTCACAGGTGATGTCCTGGCCACCGGCGACGGGCCTGCTTTCAAGCAGGCGCAGCGCGTCGCCTTTTTCGCCATAACTAAAAATGCGCACGCCGCGCTGGATGCAGACGGCCTGAAAATTTTCAAAGGCGGCATCGTCGGCGTTGAGCACTGCGATGCCGCTTTCGTTCAGCAATTCTGAAAACAGGCGCAGCTTGGCGGCAAGATAGGCGTCGAGGGACCCGTGGTAATCAAGATGATCGCGCGAAAAGGTCGTAAAGACGGCAATGCTTACGTGCACGCCGTCCAGGCGGAACTGTTCCAGGCCATGGCTTGAGGCTTCCATCGCCAGGTGATCGATTTTTTGCGCGGCGATGGCGGCAAGCAGATGGTGCAGCCGCGCCGGATCGGGGGTTGTGAGCGGGCTGGCTTTCGTGTCGACGTCGGACGCAAGGGGCGGTTCAAGGCCAAGGGTGCCGAGGCTTGCCGCCCGCACACCAAGATGTTCCCAAATCTGGCGGGCAAAGCCAACGACGGAACTTTTGCCGTTCGTGCCGGTGACGGCGGCGATCGTTCGGGGTTGTGCACCACAGAAGCGCGCGGCAATCGTGGCAAACGCCTTGCGAGAATTTTCTGCGGGAAGAAAGGCCGCATCGCTGTCCGGGAAGGCCGTTTTCAGTTCCGGTGCGCCGAGGATGGCGACGGCCCCCTGGCGAAGCGCCTGGGGCACGAACCGCGCGCCGTCCGTTTGGGCGCCAGGAAGGGCGGCAAACAGAAAGCCGGGTTCGACGTTGCGGGAATCAGCTGTGATTCCGGTAATTTCCACGTTCTTTTCCGTTGTCGCAAACATCAAAGCGGTTTCTTCGTCGCGTAAAAGATCAGAAAGACGCAAGCCTCTGTCCCCGATCGTTTATCTCAATGAACATCCGTTGCTTGATGGCGGGCGCGTTCTCGTCGATAGGCGCGACCCCGACAAGGGGCGCCATCCGCGTGACAATGCGGCTGACAAGTGGGGCTGCAACCCAGCCACCGGTGGCATAACCAAAACTTTTTTTGTCGCCTTTCGGCTCGTCCAGCATGACGAAGACGGCATAGCGTGGGTCCTGCATCGGAAAGGCGCCGACGAAAGAGGCGCGCAGCGATTTGCGCGCGTAGCCTTTGGTGGCAATCTTCTCGGCCGTGCCGGTTTTGCCGCCAACGAGATAGCCTTTTGCCGCTGCGTTGCGGCCCGTTCCCTGGGCGACAACCAGGCGCAGAAGCCGGCGCATCCTTTCCGAGGTTTCCGGCGAAAAGACGCGCGTGCCTTCTTTCGCGACATCTTTCGACGCATCGGGTTGACGCAGCATCGTGGCGGGTAGGGCGATGCCGCCATTGGCGACCGTTGCGACGGCGCTGGTCAATTGCAGGGGGCTGACGGCAAGGCCGTGGCCATAGGAAATCGTCATCAGATTGATTTCACGCCACCGCTTCGGGCGAAGGGGCATGCCGATCTCTGGCAGTTCGAGGTCGGCCTGATCCAGAAGCCCAAGTTTTGCAAGATAGGCTTGCTGGCGATCGGTGCCGACTTCTATAGCCATTTTTGCAGCGCCGATGTTTGACGAATACATCAGAATTTCCGGCACCGACAACCAGCGGTTTTTCGGTTTGAAATCGCGAATAAGAAAGCGGGCGACGCGGATCGGTTTCGACGCGTCATAAATGCTTTGAATGGTTGCCGTGCCGCTTTCAAGGGCCATCGCCGCCGTGAAGATTTTAAACGTCGAACCCATTTCATAGATGCCAAGGGTGGCTCGGTTGAACAAGGCGTCCGGCGCGGCCGCGCCGGGCTGGTTCGGATCGAAGTCGGGCATGGAAACAAGGCCAAGCACTTCGCCGCTCGTTACGTCCATGACGACGCCGATGCCGGCGATGGCTTGAAACCGCGCCATCGCGTCGGAAATTTCATCGGCAAGAATATGTTGGATGCGCACGTCAAGAGAAAGCCGCAACGGGCCGCTGCCGTTTCGCAAAACCTCATCAAAAGATTTTTCAATGCCCGCAAGGCCGCGATTGTCGACGCCGGTAAACCCGACGACATGGGCGGCCAAGTGGCCATGGGGGTAGGCGCGGCGCTCTTCATGCTGAAAATAAAGACCGGGGATGCCAAGGGCGTTGACCGCATATTGCTGGCGCGGCGTCAGGTGGCGGCGGATCCAGATGAACCGGCGATTGGATGTTAACAGGGTTAAGGTTGCGGCACGGCTCAGGCCGGGCAGCAGGCGGGCAAGGCGCTGCGCTGCTTGTTTGGGGCTCTGTATTTTTTTGGGGTCGGCGTAAAGGGACGCCGTGCGCAAATTGGTTGCCAGAATTTCACCATTGCGATCAAGAATGTCGGCGCGTTCCGTTTGCCAGGCAACGGGCAAATTGGTGTCGGCCAGTCGCGGCTCGTGGCCTTCGCGAAGCACCATCACATCGACAAGGCGCACGCCAATGGCCAAGAAGGCAAACATCGCCAGCGTCCCCATCAGAACCAGGCGTGTGCGTCCGGTTTCAATCGCCCGGCGCTGGGCGCGGTCGGTTTGATGGCGGCGCGCGCGCGTCATTTCCCGGCCTCAAGATGCGTGGCAAGGCCGTCCGGCGTGCCAATGCGTTCCGCGCTCACCGTCTTCAGATCAAGATAGCGTGCGCTTAAATGATGAATGCGTTCGGGCCGGCTCAACAGGGCCCATTCGGCCCGTAACACGTGAAGTTCGCCCTGACGGTCGAGAATTTCCCGGTTGAGGGTGGCGAGCTCGCCTTCCAGGGACTGCACCTCGTATTTTGCGAAGAACAAACCAAAGCAGATGATGGCGGCAAGCAGCAGCCAGAGGGAAACAAGCGGTCCCTTCATACGGACACCTCCCAAGGCGTGGCGTCCGTGCGCATCGCGGCGCGCATCCGCGCCGAACGTGCTCGCGGATTGGTGGCAATTTCCGCCGGCGATGGGCGCAACACCCGACGGTGCAGCAGGGAAAAGCTGGGGGCTGCTTCCGTTTTCATGGGTAAATGGCGCGAGGCGCGCGCGGCCTGTGTGCTGCGCAGGCGTAAGAAGGTTTTGACGATGCGGTCTTCCAGGGAATGAAAGGCGACAACAACAAGCCGCGCCGAAGGCTTCAGCAGGCTTTCCGCTGCGTGCAGGCCACGTTCGATTTCACCAAGTTCGTCATTGATGTAAATACGCAACGCTTGGAAGGTGCGCGTTGCCGGGTTGATGCCATCCTTGCTTTGCCGGACGACGCTGGCGACGATTTCGCTAAGCTCACCGGTGCGCGTAATCGGCTGTTGCGTCCGCCTTTCGACAATGCGTTGTGCAATACGCCGCGCGCGGCGTTCCTCGCCATATTTAAAGAAAATCATCGCAAGGGTTTTTTCGTCTTCGGTGTTGACGACGTCGGCGGCAGACAAGCCGGCCTTTTCCATGCGCATGTCCAGCGGTCCATCCTCGCGGAAGGAAAACCCGCGTTCGGGGCTGTCGATCTGCATCGAGGAAACGCCAATGTCCAGTGCAATGCCGTCCACCTGATGCACGCCGTTTTTCGCCAGCAGGGCAACCATGTCGCTAAAACGGCCTTCGACAAGGTGAAGCCGCTGCGGATAAAGACGTGCCAGCGCCGCGCCGCCATTGATCGCTTCGGGGTCGCGGTCAATGGCCCAGACCGTGCAGTCCGCCGCCTTTAAAATCGCCTGGGTATAGCCCCCGCCACCAAAGGTGCCGTCCACATAGGTGGCGCCGTCCACCGGGTTCAGGGCATCGAGCACTTCTTTTAGAAGGACGGGGCTGTGACCGGCTTGGCTTTGGGTTTCTTGTGGTTGCGCTTCTTGATGCCGCGTCCGGGGGGTCATGGCTAATCGCCTCCCGGTCCGTCCGAGGGGCCAAGGCGTAGCGTTGTGCCGCGCTCCAGCGCCCGTTTCCGGGCCGACATCTGATGGGCCGAAAACGCCGCCGGTTCCCAGATCTGGAAGGTGGCGCCGCGCCCGACAAAGGCGGCCTGACCCTGAAGGTTTGCGTAGTCGGTAAATTCGGGGGGCAGCAGGATGCGGCCTTCGCTGTCAAAGGGAAGGGGATGCGAATCCGCAAAGATCGTTGCCGCCAGATCGTCCTGGTCATCGGAGAAAAGGTCGAGGCCATCCAGGCTGGCGCTCAGGCGTTCCATGCGGTCAATCGAAAACGCTTCGATCGTCTTCATCCGGTAGGAACGAAAGGCGACGATGCCATGAAAACTTTGGCCGCCAATGGCGGCGCGAAAAGATGCTGGCACCGACACGCGACC
>CAYTAE010000027.1:5000-12176 GCA_964435655.1 uncultured Rhodospirillaceae bacterium | reverse complement strand
AGCCGCCGAGGGTCAGCAGGCCCGCCTGACCGAACGACGCCAAGCCGCCGACGCGGAACAGCAGCGTCTAGCCGCCCGGCCCGAAGAAATTGCCGCCAAGCGCGAAGACCTTGCCACACGGATTGACGCCGCCGAGAAAACCCGCACCAAGGCCGCCGATTGCCTTGCCGAGGGGGAAAGTCAGCTGGCAACAAAAGACAAAGCCCTCAAGGCCGCCGAAAGGGAACTCGCCGAAAGCCGCGAAGACCGTATTCGTATGGAGGCCCAGCTCGATCAAGCCTCCCAGGCCCTGGCGGCGACCCTTGAACGCATCCGCGAGCGCCTTGAATGCGCCCCCGAAGAGGCCGCCGAGGTGGCGGGCCTTCAAGAAGGTGACCCCCTTCCCGACCCAACCGAAATCGAGGAAAAATTCGAACGCTATTCCCGGGAACGCGACCGCATGGGGCCTGTAAATTTGCGCGCCGAGGCCGAAGCCGAGGAGCTGGAAGAACAGATCCACGGGATGACGACGGAACGCGAAGATCTGGTGGCGGCCATCGCCCGGCTACGCCGGGGAATTGCCGAACTGACCCGCGAAGGCGAAGCCCGCCTTCAGACTGCCTTCACCCAGGTGGATGCCCATTTCCGCGAACTTTTCACCCGTCTGTTCGGCGGTGGCGAGGCTCATCTGAAGCTTACCGAGGCAGACGACCCCCTCGACGTCGGCCTTGAAATTATGGCCAGCCCGCCCGGAAAACGGCTGCAGGTCATGTCGCTGCTTTCCGGTGGCGAGCAGGCGATGACCGCCATTGCCTTGCTGTTCGCCGTTTTTCTTACCAATCCGGCCCCGATCTGCGTCCTGGACGAGGTCGATGCCCCGCTCGACGACGCAAATGTCGACCGTTTCTGCACCCTTGTCGAAGAAATCGCGCACACTTCCAGAACCCGTTTTCTGGTCATTACCCACCACCGAATGACGATGGCGAGGATGGATCGCCTGTTCGGGGTGACGATGGGTGAGAAAGGAATCTCGCAGATCGTTTCCGTGGATTTGCAAGATGCGGAGCAACTGCGCGAGACCGCCTGAACCACCTCGATTCGTTTTTTGTAACCCAATGAAGCAAAAGCTTTTTTTTGGCATAAATTGCCTCATTCCGCATGCTTGACAGCCCGAAACCCCGCACTTATGTTGCCCCGGACTCGGTGCCGAAGCGGAGGCAAAACGCGAACGCCATCTACCCATGACAAAAGACGAGCGGCCCCCTTCAATTGAGGAACTGGCCGGACGGATCCGGAAGGCCCGCGACGCACATTCCGCCGCCAGCTCCGCACCGCCCCAGCCATCGCCCATTGGGCTGGCGCTGCGCATGGCCGTTGAAATAGCCTCGTCGCTTTTCGTCGGAGCCGCCATGGGGTGGCTTTTGGATCGCTGGCTGGACACCGGGCCATGGTTTTTACTGGCGTGTCTCCTGCTTGGTGCCGCCGGGGGCCTGTTGAATGTGTACAAAACCGGGCGCCGCCTGAACGCCAAAGCGGAAGAAAGCCCAGAAAGAACCGGCGGCAAGAACGACTAGGCCCACCCTGGAATGATGATGAGGAAACCAAGTGGCAGCCGAACATAGCCCCCTAGATCAATTTGCGATCATCCGTTTTGCTGACATGCAGATCGGCGGCGTCGACGTTTCGTTTACAAACGCCTCGGCCATGATGATTGTCGCCATTGTTTCTGTGACGCTTTTTATGACCTTAAGCATGCGCCGACACGCCATGGTGCCGAACCGCTGGCAGCTTTTAGCGGAACTCAGCTATGAATTCATCGCCAAAACCGTACGCGACAGCATCGGCTCGGAAGGAAAGCGTTACTTTCCTCTTATTTTCACGCTTTTCATGTTCATCCTGTTCAGCAACATGCTTGGACTGATCCCGCACAGCTTTACGGTAACCAGCCACATTATCGTCACGTTCGTCTTGGCAGCCTGCATCTTTATCGGCGCAACAATTCTTGGTTTTGTCCGCCACGGCTTGAAATTTTTCACATTTTTCCTGCCGCCCGGCGTGCCGGTTTTCCTGGCGCCGCTGCTGGTTCCCATTGAACTGGTTTCTTACCTGTCGCGCCCCATCAGCCTTTCCGTGCGCCTCTCTGCCAACATGCTGGCCGGCCATACGATGCTGGCCGTCTTTGCCGGCTTTGTTGTCGCCCTTGGCGTGTTTGGGGTGGCGCCCTTTATTTTCATCGTTCTGCTTTATGGCCTCGAAACGCTGGTCGCTTTTTTGCAGGCCTATGTGTTTGCAGTGCTTACCTGCATCTACATCAGCGATTCGATCCATCTCCACCACTAGACCCAATCGTTTAATCCAACAGAAACAACAACCCAGAAAAAAGGAAATGCATTATGGATGTTGAAGCGGCAAAACTGATAGGCGCAGGCCTGGCGACGATCGGCGTTGCAGGTGCCGGCGTGGGCATCGGCACGATCTTTGGCGAATATGTCGCCGGTGGCTTCCGGAATCCGGCAGCAGCACCGAAGATGTTCGGGAACGTCCTGCTGGGCTTTGCCCTGGTCGAGGCCGTCGCCCTGTACGCCCTTGTCATGGCATTCCTCATTCTGTTCGGCTAGAAACGCCGAAGGAGACTCCCATGCCACAGATGGTCATTCCGGATTACGCGCCACAAATCGTGTGGCTTCTTCTTACGTTCATCGCGCTTTACTTCGCCATGGCAAAATTCGCCTTGCCGACGGTTGAACGCGTGCTTGAGGAACGCCGCAGTCGAATTGACGCGAATCTGGAACGCGCCGCCGCCTTGAAAGAAGAGGCGGAGGCGACCGCAAAAGCCTATGAGGAAACCCTCGCCACAGCGCGGGACGAGGCCCAGGAGGTCTTGCGCAAAGCCGCCGAAGCCTTTGCCGAGGTCACCGAGAAAAAAGCCGCCGCCTTCGACGCAGAGCTTGGCGAAAAGACGAAGGCGGCGGAAAGCCGGATCACGCAATTGCGGGAAAAGGCCAAGGCCGAAACCAAAAGCGTGGCCACCGAAGTTGCTGCCGCCATTGCCGCCCGGCTAATCGGTTCAAAATTGCCGGAAAATCAAGTGGCCAGCGCCGTCGAAGCCACCCTGAAGGAAGAAATCTGATGTTTGAATCACTCCTGTTCTGGGAAGTGCTGGCCTTTCTGATTTTTGTCGGCGCTCTTTTTAAACCGGCCCGGGAAAAGATTCTTGGCCTGCTGGACAAACGCATCGCCACCATCCGCAGCGAGATCGAAGAAGCCGAAAATCTGCGTGAACAGGCGCAAAGCACGCTTGCAAACTTCCAAAGAGACCAACGCGATGTGGCAGAAAAGGCGCAGAAAATTCTGGCCCATGCAAAGGAAGAGGCTGCCCGCCTTCAGGAAAAGGGACTGAAAGATCTGGAAACAGCCCTTGAACGGCGTCAGCACATGGCTGAAGAAAGCATCCGTCAGGCAGAATTGGAAGCCGTGCGCGAAATTCGAAGCCGCGCCGTCGAGCTTGCCGTAGCCAGCGCCGCAAAAGTTCTTTCCGAAAACATCGACGCCGCAAAGGCAAACGCGCTGATCGAGCGGGCGGTTACCGATTTGCCGGCAAAACTTCACTAGCTATTTAACGGCTTACGCCTTGGGGGCCTGCCCCGGCGGACGCCAGCGAAGCACCGGATTGCGGGCGGCCTGGGTTTCATCCAGACGTCGGCGCGGCGTTAAGCTTGGCGCCTCCTGAAAATGAGCGACGTCGCCGGATTTCAACTTTTCCAACAGCCTCTTTACCGTACCGATGAAGTGATCGAGGCCATCGACGCTCTCGCTTTCCGTCGGTTCCATCAACAGCGCCCCGTGAACGACAAGGGGAAAATAGATCGTCATTGGATGAAAGCCTTCGTCAATCAGGGCTTTTGCAAAATCCAACGTCGTGATCCCATGGGCTCGAAACGTGCGATCGTCGAAAAGGGCTTCATGCATGCACGGGCCATCAAAGGGCGCCGACAGATCGGCCTTTAGGGACGCCAAAAGGTAATTCGCGCTTAGGACCGAATCTTCGGCCACACGGCGAAGGCCGTCGCCGCCATGACTCATCATGTAGGTCAGCGCGCGAACAAACATGCCCATCTGACCGTGGAAGGCTTTCAGCCGACCGAAGGGCTTTGCCCCCGCGGCCGACTGGCCAGGCTCTGGCCCTTCGACCAGGCGAAAGCCCTGATCGCCATGAACCAGGAAAGGATAGGGTGCGTAAGGGGCCAGTTCCTTTGAAAGCACAACCGGGCCGCTGCCCGGGCCACCGCCACCATGGGGCGTGGAGAACGTCTTGTGCAAATTAATATGCATGCAATCGATGCCAAGATCGACGGGCCGCACGCGACCGACGATGGCGTTGAAATTCGCACCATCGGCATAAAGAAAGCCGCCAATGCCGTGAATGGCATCAGCCACCTCGAGGATAGCATCTTCGAACAAACCGCAGGTGTTCGGGTTCGTGAGCATGACGGCGGCAACATCGTCGCCAAGCTTTTCCCGAAAGGCGTTGACGTCGATGCGCCCGCGCGCATCGCCCGGCACCGGGTCCACCTGATAGCCAAGGGCCGCCGCCGTTGCCGGGTTTGTCCCATGGGCCGATTCCGGAACCAGCACACGGCGGCGCTTATCGCCGCGTTCGACCAGGGCGGCGCGGATCGCCATCATGCCGCAAAGTTCGCCTTGCGCGCCGGCCGCCGGGGACATGGCAACCGCCGGCAGACCCGTCAGCATTTTCAGCCAGTCTGCGAGCGCATCCATCAAGGCCAGCGCGCCCTGAACGGTGCCGGTCGGCTGCAGGGGGTGCAAATTGGCAAAGCCCGGCAGACGCGCCATCTTTTCGTTCAGGCGCGGATTGTGCTTCATCGTGCAGGAGCCAAGGGGATAAAAGCCGCTGTCGATGCCAAAATTCTTCTGGCTAAGCCGGGTGAAGTGGCGCACGACCTGAGGCTCGGACAGGCCGGGAAGGCCAATTTCGCCCTGCCTTTCAAGGCCGCCCAGGCGGGTTTCCCCGTCTTTTTTCTGGGGCAAATCCACCCCGGACCGTTTCGGTGCGCCCTGTTCGAAAAGAAGCGGTTCTTCGAAATCAAGGCCGCGATGATCGGCCACCGTCCGGGCGCTCATGCCAGCACCTCGCGCAACCCATCGACCAAAGCGTCCATGTCGCTTTCTTCGGTCATTTCCGTCACCGCCACAAGAAGGGCGTTCGCAAATTCCGGCGTCTCAGGATAAAGGCGCGAAAGTGGTACGCCGGCCAGCACATGGCGGGCCGCCAAATCATCAACCGCCGCCGCCGCAGACGACGGCAGGCGGATGGTAAATTCATTGAAGAAGGCCGATGTGAGAACCGCCACCCCGGGCAGATCGGCAAGCTTGCCGGCCAGGGCCACCGCCTTTTCGTGATTGATCAAAGCTAGACGGCGCAAGCCTTCCTCGCCAAGCAGGGCAACATGCACGGCAAAGGCCAAGGCGCAAAGGCCGGAATTCGTGCAAATGTTGCTGGTCGCCTTTTCCCGCCTTATGTGCTGTTCGCGCGTCGACAAGGTCAGCACCCAGCCACGGCGACCATCGACATCCACCGTTTGGCCGCAAAGCCTTCCCGGCATCTGACGGAGAAACCGGTCTTGGGTAGCAAGCAGGCCAACCGTCGGACCGCCGAAATTCAGGCCATTGCCAAAGGACTGGCCTTCCGCAGCGACAATGTCGGCACCCATCTCGCCCGGGCTTTGAATGGCCCCCAGGGAAAGAGATTCTGTCACGACGACAACCAACAGCGCCCCGGCGGCTTTGCAGGCCGCAGAAATTTCGCTCAGGTCACGGATGTTGCCGAAGAAATCCGGATTTTGCACAACCACGCAGGCCGTATCGGCATCAAGGAACGCGCCGACATCCTCGCCGCCTTCCATTTTCGGAGGCAAGACTGCAATGTCACTGTCAATGGCCAGGGTCTGGACCACATCCCGGTAGTGGGGATGCAGACCGCCGGAAAGGACGGCGCGCGACCGCCGCGTGATCCGCTGCGCCATCAGGACCGCCTCAGCCGTGGACGTGGCGCCGTCATACATGGATGCGTTGGCAACCTCCATCCCGGTGAGCAGCGCCACCTGGGTCTGGAATTCGAAAAGAGTCTGCAACGTGCCTTGGGAAATTTCCGGCTGATACGGTGTATAGGCGGTAAGAAATTCGCCCCGCTGAATCAGATAATCGACGGTGGCGGGCACGAAATGCCGATACAGGCCGGCCCCCAAAAAACTTGGAACGGACCCGGCATCGACGTTCTGTGCCGCAAGCGACGCAATCGCGCGACCGACTTCCATTTCGCCCGCATGATCGGGAAGGTCAAGAGGTCGGGAAAGCCGCGCCGTTTCCGGCACATCGATGAAAAGATCGTCAACCGAAGCAACCCCGATCGTTGCCAACATCTTCTGACGGTCTTCATCCGTCAGCGGCAGGTAACGCATCAGGCAAGTTCCTTCAGATAATCCTGATAGGCGGCGTCATCCATCAGCGTGTCGCATTCGCCGGGATCAGCCAGACGGAGTTTCAAAAACCAACCCTTGCCAATGGGGTCGGCGTTGACAATTGCCGGATCGGCCTCAAGCTCGCCGTTCACCTCGACAATTTCGCCACCCACGGGCGCATAAATTTCGCTGGCAGCCTTCACGGATTCGACAACCGCCGCCTCGCCGCCCTTCACGACGGTCTTGCCCGGCTCTGGTAGCTCGACAAAGACGATGTCGCCAAGCTTTTCCTGGGCATAGGCGGTAATGCCAATGGTCGCGACATCACCCTCCACCCGGAGCCATTCATGTTCCTTTGTATATCGCAAGCCGCTCATTCCTTAAGGCCCCTGTGGTTTTATTCGCCCTTGTAATAACGCGTCGTAACAAAAGGCAGTTTCACAATTTTCGCCGTCAGCGACCGACCCCGAAGCAGGATCTGGACCTTCGTATCAATGGCCGCAAAAGACGTTTCAACATAGCCCATTGCGACCGGCCCTTCCACGGTTGGCCCAAAGCCGCCGCTGGTTATGTGCCCAATCTTGCGGCCATCGGTGGCCAGCACGTCTGCGCCTTCGCGGACCGGCGCCCGGCCATCGGGCACCAGGCCAACCCGCCGCCGCCGGGGACCCTCGGCCAATTCGCGCTGGACGATGTCGGCCCCCGGATAGCCCCCCTC
>CAYTAE010000027.1:3442-4990 GCA_964435655.1 uncultured Rhodospirillaceae bacterium | reverse complement strand
TCTGACCGCCCCCCCGTTCACGCCCCCCTGCCCCCCCCTCGGCGCGGCGGCGCTTTGAAAGGGTCCAGATCAGCCCGGCTTCGACCACCGTTGTCGTCATATCGAGATCGTGGCCGTACAGGCACAGGCCCGCTTCAAGGCGCAGGCTGTCACGGGCACCAAGGCCGGCGGGCGCGACCTCTGGCATATCCAGCAGGGCCGCCGCCACAAGGGCCGCGTCCCCGGCGGGAACCGAAATCTCAAAGCCATCTTCCCCCGTATAGCCCGAACGCGTAACAAAGGCCGCCACCCCGGCAATGTCAAAATGTGCCGCCGAAAGATACGGCATCGACGCGCATTCTCTGGCAAACCGGGACAGCACCGCTGCCGCCGCCGGCCCCTGAAGGGCAAGCATCGCCCGGTCTTCAAGAAATTCGATCCGGTCTTCGCCGAGACGCTCCCCAAGATAGGCCAGATCCGCCGCTTTCGGGCCGGCATTGATGACCAGCGACCAGCCATCATGGTCGTGGATTACCATCAGATCGTCGCGAATGCCGGCCTCTGCATTCGTCAGCAACGTGTAGCGCATCCGCCCCTTGGGCAAGGCCAGAAGATCGCCCGGCACAAGCTTTTCAAGGGCCGCCGCCGGGTCGTCGCCATGGACGCACACCTGGCCAAGATGGGAAACGTCAAAGAGGGATGCCGCCATGCGCGTATGGCGATGTTCGGCAAGAATGCCGGTGCCATATTGGATGGGCAAGGCGTAGCCCGCGAAGGGCACCATCTTGCCACCAAGCTGGTGGTGGAGATCGTAAAGCGGTGTGGGAAGCGGCGTGTCCGCCGTTGTCGCGCCGGACCCGGCTGTCACGATCGCCCCCGACAAGGCATGTCAGACATGTTTTTGCGCTTCATCGGCCATACCACTGGCGATTGTAATCAAGTTCGGCGCGACGGAGCTGAAGGCCGATGTAAACGGCATAATCGCCACCATCGGTGCCCGGATCCAGAGGAATGCTCTGTTTTAGGGTTTCCTTCCAGGCAATGGCCTTTTTCCCCGGCGGCAATTTGGGTGTTGCCGCAAAAATCTCTCTTAAAATCACATTCCGATCAAGATCTGTAACCCCGATGAAATAGGGAAGGCTGGCGGTTTCTTTCGCATAGGCCGGACCGCGAGCGATGACGAATTCCAGCGAAAGGTCCACCACGACGGTGCCTTCCTTCCACGAACATGTGGCATCAAAGCTTCGCAATTCGCCTTCGAACTGAATGTCCGTCGGGTCCCCAAAAGCACCTTTGGAAAAGCGGGTGAGCCTTGTGGCGTCGGCCAGGATTGTAATATCCGGACAGGTGGGTGCGACACGTTCCGAAAAGCCCGTCACGGTGCTTTCCACGCTTGAACAGCCGACAATGAAAAAGAGAACGGCGACAGATGCGCCGCGCTGGCAAGATCGGATCACGTTCAAAACAAATTTTCCCGTCTGGCTAACGTTGTTGCCCTTGGCCGCAACACCAAGACTGGCTGCCATCGCAATAAGGCGGTGCGTCGGTCTGTTTGCAGCCGCAGAGTTC
>CAYTAE010000027.1:0-3432 GCA_964435655.1 uncultured Rhodospirillaceae bacterium | reverse complement strand
CCGTTTCTTCGGGCGTAAACATCAAAGGTTCGATAGCAACCTCGGTGTGCGACCCATCGCAAAAGGGTTGTTTGCGGCTAAGCCCGCACGCACACCAGAAATAGGTGCGGCCGCCTTCAAGATCGGTGAGATAGGCGCCTTCCTTGGCTCGCACGGGGTCTGTCATAACGTTTCCTACCCTGACATTTGCCTTGGCTGGCAAGGATTGTGGTGGCAATTTTAGAGGACTGGCGGTCGTTGCTCAAGGGCCGGAAGCATGGTTAAAGTAGGCTTCGGGCATTGAAGAACGAGAGGGGCCGCCCCCGCCGCCGTAGGGCGCTTCCCGATGCGGAAATGCCTGGTCAAAAGACGCCGCAATCGTTTTTCCGATGGAGATTTTCTGCTTTTATGGCTGTCTATACGGAAATATCCGACGAAGACCTTGGCGCGTTCGTCGCCGAATATGATCTTGGAAAGCCGATTGCCTTCAAGGGCATCGCGGAAGGCGTCGAAAATTCGAACTACCTTCTGCAGATGGAATCCGCCGCCTATATTTTGACCCTTTACGAAAAACGCGTCGCCAAAGAAGACCTGCCGTTTTTTCTGGCACTTATGGAACATCTCGCCGCAAGCGGCGTTGCCTGCCCCATCCCCATTCACGGCCGGGACGGCCAGGCCCTGCGCAACCTTTGCGGCAAACCTGCGGCGATTGTCGTCTTTCTGCAAGGCATGTGGCCACGCCGCATCCTGCCAAAGCATTGCCAGCTTTTAGGGCGCGCCATGGCCGAGCTGCACCTCGCAGGCGAAGATTTTTCCATGGCCAGGGAAAATGATTTTGGACCCGGCGGCTGGGAGACGCTGTTCAAGACCTGCGAAAAAAACGCCGACAATGTGCGCCCGGGACTGGCGGCAGAGATTCGCGGCGAACTCGACATCCTCCACAAAGCCTGGCCGACGGCTTTGCCGAAAGGCATCATTCATGCGGATCTTTTTCCGGACAATGTGTTTTTCCTTGAAGAGGACCTTTCCGGCCTGATCGATTTTTATTTCGCGTGCAATGATTTCTTCGCCTACGACCTTGCCATCTGTCTGAATGCCTGGTGTTTTGAAAGCGATGGCAGCTTCAACATTACAAAAGCGAACCAGATGATTGCCGCCTACCGGACCATCCGGCCGCTGGAAACAAGCGAAATTGAGGCCCTGCCCATCCTTGCGCGCGGTGCGGCCATGCGGTTTCTACTGACCCGGCTCCATGACTGGCTGAATCCGCCGCAAGGCGCGCTTGTCAAGCCGAAGGACCCCCTTGAATTTCTCCGCCGGCTTCGCTTCCACAAGAACGTCAAAGATGCCAGCGCCTATGGGATCGTCTAGAAAAACAACATGACCGAAACCATCACTGAAATTTTCACCGATGGCGCGTGCAGCGGCAATCCTGGCCCCGGCGGTTGGGGTGCGATCCTGACCTTCTGCGGCGAGACGCGCGAAATCTATGGTGGCGAACGGGAAACAACGAACAACCGGATGGAAATGATGGCCGCAATCCGTGCCCTTGAAAGCCTGACACGACCGGTGTCGGCGCGGCTTTATACGGACAGCACCTATCTAAAAAACGGCATCACCACCTGGTTGCCGGGCTGGAAGGCGCGGGGCTGGAAAACCGCAAGTCGCAAGCCGGTCAAGAACCAGGATTTGTGGCAACGTCTGGAGGCGGCGCTGGCCCCCCACGAAGTTTCCTGGCATTGGGTCAAGGGCCATGCGGGGCATCCTGAAAATGAGCGCGCCGACGCCCTTGCCCGCAAGGGAATCCCCGAACGCGCCGAATAAAGCCAGGAAAACAGGCCCGCTAATAAGGTTGTCTAAAGGGCGGCCAGCATGTTCTCGGCCGTGCTCACTTCCAGCGCGCCGCCTTCTTCAAGCTGCAAATTCTTGATCACCCCGTCTTCGACCAGCATCGCGAAGCGCCGCGAACGCAAACCCAGGCCAAAGCCACTTGCGTCCAGCTCGAAACCAGCCGCCTTCGTAAAATCGGCATTGCCATCGGCAAGCATGACAACCGTGTCGCCGGTGTTCTGCGACTTTGCCCACTCTGCCATGACGAACGCATCGTTCACGGAAAGACAGGCAACCACATCCACGCCCTTTGCCAGCATCGCGGCAGCATTCTCAACAAAGCTTGGCAGATGCTTGGCCGAACAAACCGGCGTAAAGGCACCCGGCACGCCGACAACAACGACGCGTTTTCCCTTGAAGAAGTCATCGGTGGAAACCTGTTGCGGTCCATCATTTGTGAGCTGTTGAATTGTGACCGATGGAACCCGGTCGCCTGTTTTGATTGTCATTTTGCTATCCTCTCCTTGGCCCCCATGCGGCGCTCGTTTCAACCGCCCAGCTTAAAGGGAAAGCCGCGCCGGTTTCACCCCCAATTTCTTTGCGGACTTTCGCCCAAACCCGCCTATTGCATGCCCTTCGCACGTGCCATCGCGTCACGAACGGCGTTATGGGTCAACAATGCCGGCAAGGGAATGCCGCCAAGCGCCGAAGGCCCATAGACGACGTTAAACGGAATCCCAAAGCGGCCGAATTGGGCGAGATAGGCGGCAATTTCCGCGTTCGGGCGCGTCCAGTCGGCGCGCATGGCAACAACATCGCGACCCTCCAGACGCACCGCTGCTTCGCCACGATTGAGAACCAGCGCCTTGTTCGCCTGACAGGTGATGCACCAATCCGCCGTGACATCAACAAAGACAAGCTTGCCTTGCGAAACGAGACCTGGAATCGCCGCAAGATCAAACGCCTGCCAAGGCCCGTCCGATGGTTCAAAATGAACGCGGTCCTCGCCCGGAAAAAGCGTCGGCCCATAGGCCGTCAACAGAAATGGCAATCCCAGGAAAAGAGCGATCAAAACCGTGAACATGGGCCGGGCGCGCGCAACGCGTTCGCGAAGCCCAACCGCAAGCAGCAGGCCCGCCATCAAGGCCCCGACGGTGAGACTTGCCCACAGGCCGGCCTCGCTGGCAAACACCGTCAGCAGCCAGACCGCCGTCCCAAGAAGGGCAAAGCCAAGCCCCCGGCGCAACACCCCCATCCATGGACCCGGCCTGGGAAGCCGGGTTGCAAGGCCTGGAAACAGCACAACGAGAAGGTAAGGCAGCGCCAGACCAAGGCCGAGCGCCGCAAAAATGGCGTAAATTTCCACCGCCCCACGAGAAAGCGCAAAGCCGATCGAGGTGCCGAGAAAGGGTGCCGAACAGGGCGTCGCCAGAACGGTCGCAAACATGCCGGTCAAGAAATGCGAGACGCTTCCGTCACCATGCCCACGGGCGGCAAGATGGGTCTGCATGGCAACCGGCAGACGCACCGTAAAGAACCCTAGAAGATTTGCGGCAAAAAGAACAAGCAAAGCGACCATAAAAAGAACGAAGAAAGGCGATTGGAACTGAAAGCCCCAACCAA
>CAYTAE010000026.1:0-12533 GCA_964435655.1 uncultured Rhodospirillaceae bacterium | reverse complement strand
CGTGAAAGAACAGGTGGAAAGCCTTGGGGCGACTTTTATCGAGGTTGTGTCGGAAGAAACCGAAGCGGCCGAGACGGCTGGCGGGTATGCCAAGGAAATGAGCGAAGATTACAAGCGCAAGCAGTCCGAACTTGTTCATGCGACGGTTAAAAAACAGGACATCGTTATCACTACGGCGCTGATCCCCGGCAAAGCCGCGCCCATCCTGATGACGGAGGCGATGGTGCTGGACATGAAGCCGGGATCGGTGATCCTCGACATGGCGATTGAGGCGGGTGGCAATTGCGAGCTTAGCGAGGAGGGGATTGTCGAGATCGGTGGCGTGACGATTGTTGCGCATCCCAACCTGCCGAGCCGCATTGCGGAAAGCGCGAGTTCGCTTTACGCGAAGAACCTTCTGAACTTCCTGACCCCCCTGATTGACGAAGAAACTAAATCGCTCAAGCTTGATCCGGAAGACGAAATTATCCAGGGCACCCAGCTTACGAGGGATGGGAAAACGGTTCATCCCGCCTTCTTGGACACGGGAGACTAGAACATGGACGACGTGCAAAAAATGGTTGAAAACGCTTCGGCGGTGGTTGGTGGCGCGGCGCATATGGACCCGTTTGTTTTTGCCCTGACGATTTTCGTGCTTGCCGTTTTTGTTGGCTATTACGTTGTCTGGAGTGTCACCCCGGCGCTGCATTCGCCGCTGATGGCTGTGACGAACGCCATCTCCAGCGTGATTATTGTTGGCGCATTGATTGCGGCGGGGCCGTTGGAAACGACGGTTTCGAAACTGATCGGCTTTGCGGCGGTGGTCCTGGCGAGCATTAATATCTTTGGCGGGTTTCTCGTCGCTCAGCGCATGTTGCAGATGTTCAAGAAAAAAAGCTAACGGGAGGAGCGACGCGTGACCGCAACCACAACCGCACTTGCCTATCTCGCCGCCTCCATCTGTTTCATCATGGCGTTGCGGGGTCTGGCCTCGCCGGTGACGGCCCGGATCGGGAACCTCTATGGCATCGCCGGCATGACGATTGCGATTGTGACGACGCTGCTTTCCCCACAAGTCGAAAGCTACACGTTGATTGTCATCGGCATGCTGGTTGGTGGCGCCATTGGCGCCGTCATTGCCTTCCGCATTGAGATGACGGCGTTGCCGCAATTGGTGGCGGCGTTTCACAGCCTGGTCGGCCTGGCGGCTGTCTTTGTGGCCGCCGCCGCCCTGTATGCGCCGGCGGCTTTCGGGATTGGCGAAATCGGGTCGATCCCCATGGCCAATCGGGTCGAAATGGGCATCGGCATGGCTGTTGGCGCGATCACGTTTTCCGGCTCCATCGTGGCTTTTGCGAAGCTGCAGGGGCTGGTTTCCGGATCGCCGATGGTGTTCCCCGGCCAGCATCTTCTAAACGCGCTGATCGGACTCGCCATCATCGCGTTGATTGCTCTTTTCGGGGCGAATGAGTCGGTCAGCGTCTTCTGGGTGGTGGCGGCGCTTGCCTTTCTGATTGGCTTTTTGGTGATTGTGCCGATCGGCGGCGCTGACATGCCGGTGGTCATTTCGATGCTGAACTCTTATTCGGGATGGGCGGCCTGCGGCATCGGCTTTACCCTCGACAACCACCTGTTGATTATTACCGGCGCGCTGGTCGGTTCTTCGGGCGCCATCCTCAGTTACATCATGTGCAAAGGGATGAACCGTTCGATCTTTAACGTCGTTCTTGGCGGTTTTGGTGGCGAGGAGCAAGCGTCGTCGTTAACCGAAGCGGCGGGCGACAAGCCGGTGAAATCGGGCAGTGGCGATGACGCTGCCTTTATTCTCAAGAACGCCGCGTCGGTGATTATCGTTCCCGGCTATGGGATGGCGGTCGCCCAGGCTCAACATGCGCTTCGCGAGATGGCGGACATGTTGAAAGCGGAAGGCGTCAAGGTGAAATACGCCATTCACCCGGTTGCCGGTCGCATGCCCGGGCATATGAACGTGCTGCTGGCAGAAGCGAACGTGCCCTATGACGAAGTGTTTGAACTGGACGAGATCAACCGGGATTTTGCTTCCACGGATGTGGCCTTCGTCATTGGCGCGAACGACGTGACGAACCCGATCGCGAAAAAAGATCCGGCAAGCCCGATTTATGGCATGCCTATATTGGACGTTGAAAATTCCGGGACCATCCTGTTCGTCAAGCGGTCCCTGTCGCCGGGCTATGCGGGGGTGGCGAACGAATTGTTCTTCCGGGACAACACGATGATGTTGTTTGGCGATGCCAAGAAAATGGTCGAAGCCATCGTAAAGGCCATGTAGGTCAGGGGCGGCCTGGAAGGTCGCCAGGCGGTTTGCCAATAAAAAACCCCTCCGACATGGCCTGAGGGGTTTTCCGAAAAAAGAAAAATTGCGGCGGTTTTTCTAAAGTTCGCGTTCCATCCGCTTGCGTGCCAGTTTGCGTGCCCGCCGGATGGCTTCGGCGCGTTCGCGGGCTCTCTTTTCGGACGGCTTTTCATAAGCGCGACGCATCTTCATCTCGCGGAAAATGCCTTCGCGCTGCATCTTTTTCTTTAGCGCCCGAAGCGCCTGATCGACGTTGTTGTCGCGAACGGTGACTAGCAAACTTCTCTCCCGCATGTCCCTTGGGAAACGGCCAATCCAGTTTCCAAAGCGAAGATTTTAATCACAAATCGAGGCGCTACATAGCACAATGCCGGCTCCTTGCAAAGGGGAAGCGGTCGCTGGAAAGGGCACTGCGCCGCCAATTTCAGGAAATCCGGCTGGAACTGGCGGTGCCGGGGCTTCATGATGGGGCCATGGCATTGTATGAAATTGTCCGTATGGGGCACCCGGTCTTGCGCGCGGTGGCGGAAGCGGTGGCCGATCCGATGGCGCGTGACATCGAAGCCCTTGTCGCCGACATGCTTGCGGCGATGCGCGCGGCGGACGGCGTCGGCCTGGCAGCGCCCCAGATCGCCGTGCCGAAACGCGTGGTTCTTTTCGAGGTGCCGGCGGCACGGGTCACAGACCCGGACCCGCCAATTGGGCTGACGGCACTGATCAACCCAGTTGTGGAGCCGATCGGCGAGGCGATGGAAACGGGGTGGGAGAGTTGCCTGTCCCTTCCCGGCATGGCGGGCATGGTTCCCCGTTTTATGCGCGTGCGTTACCGTGGCGTCACGCCGGAGGGCGAAAAAATCGAGCGCGAGGCCAGCGGGTTTCATGCCCGGGTGGTCCAGCACGAGGTGGATCATCTGGACGGCATTCTCTATCCGATGCGCATGGAAGACCTTTCGACCTTCGGCTATGTTGACGAAATGGAGAAAAGGCTTCCGGAAATTTAGGAAAGCCGGAGGGCACGCAGCCATGGACGCAAAGACAGAAACCGAAACCCTGCGCGAAGGCCTTCTTGAGGCAAGCCTGCGCCACATTCCTTTCGATGGCTGGACGGATCGCGCCATGGCCGCCGGTGCGGAGGATGCCGGGCTTTCACCGGCCCAGGTGGCGCGCGCCTGCCCGAAAGGCGTTGGCGATCTTTTCGACTGTTTTTCCGTCGTCTTGAACCGCCGGATGGGTGTGGCCCTGGACGGTCATGATCTGGAAAGCCTCCGCATCCGTGATCGCATTGCCCTTGCCGTGCGTCTGCGTCTTGAACAGAACGCGCCCTATCGGGAAGCGTCGCGTCGCGCGGCGGGCTATCTCATGCTGCCCCAGAATGCGGGCGTTGCGGCGCGGGCAACCTGGCGGACGGTTGACGCCATCTGGCGTGGCATTGGGGATCGGTCGACGGATTTCAATTTTTATTCGAAACGCAGCCTGCTGGCTGCGGTTTACGTCTCGACCTTTTTTTACTGGCTGAACGACGATTCGGAAGGGTTCGCTGACAGTTGGGAATTTCTAGACCGGCGGATTGCCAATGTCCTGCAGATTCCAAAATTTCGCGGCGCGGCTTTGACGCGGCTTGGTGCCCTTGCAACGCCGCTGCGTCGATTTTTTCCGGGGCGTCCCGGCTAGCGTCCCGGCGCTTTGCGTCCGGTTTTTGGCGACAGCCGTGTGACATGGCCCATCTTGCGACCGGGCCGAGCTTCTTTCTTGCCATAAAGATGCAGACGTGCGCCCGGCTCGGCGATAATTTCCGGCCAGTTTTCCCATTCGTCGCCAAGTAAATTCGTCATCACCGCATCGCAATGGCGGTCCGTTGCGCCCAGAGGCAGGCCGGCAACGGCGCGGACGAATTGTTCAAACTGGCTGGTGAGACAGGCGTCTATCGTCCAGTGACCGGAATTGTGGGGGCGCGGGGCCAGTTCGTTGACCAGCAGGCCACCGTCGCGGGTGACGAAAAACTCGACCGCCAACAGGCCGGTCAAATCGAGGGCTGCGGCGATCTTTTTCGCGCTGGCCTCGGCGGCAAGGCCAATGTCGGCGTCGATGTCGGCCGGGACGCGGCTTTGCCGTAAAATATGATTCTGGTGGTCATTTTCCGATGGCGCGTAGGCCGCCATTTCGCCCGCTGTGCCGCGTGCGACGATGACGGAAATCTCGCAGGAAAAATCGACCCAGGCTTCAAGGATAGCGTGTTCGGCGCTCAAATCCTGCCAGGTGGTTTTTAGGTCCGTGCCAGGGTCCAGCTTGCGCTGGCCCTTGCCATCATAGCCGAGGCGTGCCGCTTTGAGGACCGCAGGCAGGCCGATTTCCGACACCTGTTGTTCCAGATCAGCCAGGTTTTCCACGCGCCCATAGGCCGTGGTTGCAATGCCGAGGTCGCGCAGGAAATCCTTTTCCCGAAGGCGGTCCTGGATGATGTGCAAAATGTTGCCGCCCGGGCGCACCGGCACGATGTCTTCCAGGCGGGCGACCGTCGCGCTTGGCACGTTCTCGAATTCGAAGGTTGCGACATCGATCCCGGCCGCGAATTTCGCCACCGCCTTTTGGTCGTCATAGGCAGCAGCAAGATGAAAATTAGCAGTTTGGGCCGCTGGCGGGTCGGCTTGTGGATCAAAAATATGGACGCGGTAGCCAAGTTCCGCCGCTGCCAGCGCCGTCATGCGGCCAAGCTGACCGCCGCCGAAAATACCGATGGTTGAACCCGGTGGTAGGGGTGTGTTCGTCATGTCGCCAGCTTTAATGGCTTGGCAGATCGGCGACGCTTGCCGTCTGTTTTTCACGCCAGGCATCTAATTTTTTCGCCACCTTTGGATCGAACAGGGCGAGCACCGCTGCCGCGAGAAGACTGGCATTCTTTGCACCGGGTTTGCCGACGGCAAGAGTGCCGACGGGGACGCCGCCGGGCATCTGGGCAATCGACAGCAGGCTGTCGAGGCCCTTCAGGCTTTTTGATTCGACGGGCACGCCGAACACTGGTAGCGGCGTTAAGGCGGCGAGCATGCCGGGAAGGTGGGCTGCGCCACCGGCGCCGGCGATGAGGATTTTCAGGCCCCGTTGGCGCGCTTTGCCGGCGTAGGCGTAAAGCCGTTTCGGCGTGCGATGCGCTGAAACGATTTTCGTCTCATAGGGAATGCCGAGCGCGTCGAGAACTTCTGCGCCATGGCGCATGGTTTCCCAGTCGGACTGGCTTCCCATGAGAATGCCGACGAGCGGTTTCTTTGATGTTGATTTCTTTGGCGCGGGTTTTTTCTGTGCCATGTGGTGGCGTTCCTGTGGCGCGTGCGGCTTTGGCCTGGAAAGGGCGCCAATGTAAGGGAGGGGCCTCCGGGTGGCAAGTAAGGCCGAGCCGTTAAGGATTTGGGGAGCCTTTCATGCTAGGCTTTCCGGGTCGCCGGGCCTTCTGGTCTGGCTTTGTCGTTTTTCCCAGATGGGCAGAGAAAGACCCGAATGAAGGTTGAAAAGACAAATCCGCTTCGCAGCGCTTCGGGCGTGGCATCCATTTCCAGGGACGCGCAGGGCCAGGCAGCTCCGCCACCGGCCCCGGCGGGAATTGAGGACGTCACTTCCGTGATGGGGGTGCCTGAGACGGAATTGACCCCGAAGGTCCGTTCGGCGCTTCTTGATTTGATGGCGGAAGTGGACCGGTTGCGTCAGGAGCTTTCGGTTTTCAAAGAGCGAGTTGCGCTTCTTGAGCATGAAGCGGATCACGACCCTTTGCTTGCGATCGCCAACCGGCGGGCCTTCGTTCGCCACCTTGCGCGCATGATGTCCTACGCGGAACGCTATGGGACATGTGGCTGTATTCTTTACTTCGACCTGGATGGCCTGAAGAAGCTAAACGATACGGAAGGGCACGCCGCCGGCGACGCGGCGCTTGGCCACGTGGTGCAGCTGTTTTTGGGCAACATTCGTGAATCCGATATTTTAGGCAGGCTCGGCGGGGACGAATTTGGCGTTCTGCTTGCCCAGACGGGGTTGAAGGCCGGCAGAGAAAAAGCAGCCATCCTTTCCAAGCAGATCGAGAACAGCTCCTTCCAGTGGAAGGAAAAAACCCTGTCGCTTTCGGTTTCTTATGGCGTTTATCTTTTTGAGGGGACGGAAGATATCAACGCTGCCATTGAGGCCGCCGACAAGGAAATGTACGAACAGAAACGTGCGCGCAAAGCCGCGAAGGGCGAGCCGGGAAGCGACACAGGCCAGACCGTGGACGATGGGTGATAAAAAGAACGGGGATGAAAAACGAATTGGCATTCTGACCAGCGGCGGCGACTGTTCCGGCCTGAACGCGGTTATTCGGGCCGTCGCGCGTCGCGCCATCGGCGGCTATGGCTGGCGGCTTTTCGGCATTCGTGAAGGTACGATGGGGTTGCTTCGCCGGCCTCTCGATTACGAAGAAATCAGCATCAAAATTTTTACGGGCAATGTGCTGCGCATGGGCGGCACCATTCTTGGCGCGACGAGTGTGGGGGACCCCTTTGCCTTTCCGATGCCCGATGGCAGCGTAAAAGACCGTTCCGACGAGATCATCGAAGGCTATCGCCAGCTTGGCCTGGACGCGTTGGTTGTCGTTGGGGGTGACGGCAGCTTGCGGATTACCCAGGCCCTTGCCGAGAAGGGAAATTTAAACGTCGTTGCCATTCCAAAGACGATTGATAACGATGTCGGACTTACCGAAACCTGCGTTGGACACAACACCGCCGTTTACGTCGCGACGGAAGCGCTGGACCGCTTGCAGGCGACGGCGGCCAGCCACAACCGGGTCATTATTCTTGAGGTGATGGGACGGGACGCTGGGCATATTGCGCTGGTTTCCGGGATTTCCGGCGGTGCTGATGTCATTCTCATTCCTGAAATTCCATACCAGATGGAAAATATCACGGCCAAAATTGCGAGCCTTCGCAGCCAAGGCCGCTCGCATGCGCTGATTGTCGTTGCCGAGGCGGTCAAGACGGAAAGCGGTGAAACGATCGGGGTTCGGAAAAAATCGGGTGGTGTTCGTTATGGCGGCATCGGAAATTATCTGGGGGACCGGATTGCTGAACTGACTGGGGCCGAGACGCGGGTCACCGTCCTTGGCCATTTGCAGCGGGGCGGGACGCCGACGCCGCGCGACCGGTTGATGGCGTCCGTTTTTGGTGTGCATGCGGTTGATTTGATCGCAGAAGGAAAATTTGGGCGCATGGTCGCCTGGCAGAATCGCTGCGTTGTCGATTTTCCGATTTCGGATGTTTTGGCACATTATTGTGGCGTCGATCCCACCGGAGCCCTGGCGAAAACCGCCCGTGGTCTTGGCATTTCCTTTGGCGATTGAGGCGGTTGTGCGGCCTTCTGGCCAAGGCCTTGGGGAAGGGGTAGGCTTGAGAAAGTTTGGATTTTTGTTTTGGCTAGATTGCGAGGTTCAACAAGATGGGCACAGGTCAGGCTAATCAATTGAAGACACGCCACGCGGAACTAGAAACGATCATCCACAAAGAAAACCGACGACCCCTTCCTGACGAGCTTTACCTGCATCAGTTGAAAAGTGAAAAGCTCCGCATTAAAGACGCGCTTACGAAAGACGCGCTTATGCGGATAGATCCCTAGAAAAAAGGCTTATCCGGTTTCTTCGCTGGACGTGACCGGGATCGCGGTGGTTGTTTCCGGCGTCGCTTCCGGTGTTGGCGTGGCGGCGTCTGCTTTGGCCGGGTCTGCCTTGGCCGCAGCTTTTTTCTTTGCCCCTGCGCGGGCTTCGCGGCGTTCCGCCGCCCGTCTCGCTTTTTCGAGGTCGGTCATCAATTCCACCTGGGTGCAAAGCCCAAGCTTTACCGGATTTTGCGGCTTTAGATTCTGCGCGTTCCAATGGGTGCGTTCGCGAATGGCGTTGATGGTCGGCTTCGTCGTGCCAACGAGCCTGGAAATTTGGGCGTCGCTTAGCTCTGGATGCTGCGTGACCAGCCATGAGATGGCGTCGGGGCGGTCCTGACGTTTCGAAAGCGGTGTGTAACGCGGCCCCTTTGTTCGTGCGACGGGCACGGGCAGGTCCGGTTTTGACATTTCCATCCGGCCGGAGGGGTCCTTCTGGCACCGTTCGATTTCTTCAGCGGTCAACTCGCCAGCGTCGATCGGGCTGATGCCGGTTATTCCGATCGCAACTTCGCCATCTGCGATGCCCTGGACTTCCAAATGGTGCAAATCGCAGAAATCGGCAATCTGCTCGAAGGTGAGCGTCGTATGGTCAATCAGCCACACGGCGGTGGCTTTTGGCATTAGAGGTTTTGGCATAGGGCCTCCGGAGCCGACCCGATCGACGTTCAGCGTCGTGGGTCGCAGGTTCAACAATCCATTGTCAGGAAAAACGTCCCGGGACTATAGCGGCCCTAAGGCTGAAAATCAAAGCCCCCTTCGACGGAATTTCCGGCTGAATTCAAGGGGTCAGTACGATTTTACCAATGTGCTGACTGCTTTCCATGCGCCGGTGGGCATCTGCCGCCTCGCCAAGGGCGTAGGTCCGGTCAAGGACCGGGCGTAGCTGCTTTGTTTCAAGCAGCGGCCAGACCTGTGTGCGAAGGGCGGCCAGGATGGCGGCTTTTTCTTCGATGCTGCGCGAACGCAGGACGGAACCGGAAAGGGTCAAGCGTTTCAGCAGCAGGCGCATCAAATTTATCTCGACCTTAGCGCCTTTCAGGAAGGCGATTTGCACAATTCGGCCTTCCGTCCCAAGGCAGTTGAGGTTGCGCTGGATGTAATCGCCGCCAACCATGTCGAGGATTACATCGACGCCACGGCCCTTCGTGAATTCCTTCACGGCGGCAACAAAATCCTGTTCCCGGTAGGACACCGCCAGTGCCGCGCCAAGTTCTTTGCAGAAGGCGCATTTTTCGGGGCTTCCTGCCGTTGTTAAAACCGTTGCGCCGAAATGCCGGGCAAGCTGAATGGCGGTCGTGCCGATGCCACTGGTCCCGCCATGGACGAGAAAGACCTCGCCCGCCTTTAAGGCGGCGTGATCGAAGACATTGGTCCAGACGGTTGCGAAGGTTTCCGGCACGGCGGCGGCTTCGATCATGGTCAGGCCGGTCGGCACGGGCAGGGTAAGGGCGGCAGGGGCGAGGCAATATTCCGCGTACCCGCCACCGCCGAGAAGGGCCATGACGTCGTCGCCAATGTTCGGCCCGGTTACGTCCGGCCCGTGGGCAACGACCTGGCCTGCAACCTCAAGGCCAAGAATGTCCGAAGCCCCGGGCGGCGGCGCGTAATGGCCTTCCCGTTGTATGATGTCCGGCCGGTTGATGCCGGCGGCAGCGACTTTGATTAGCACCTCGCCCACGCCGGGCGTGGGCACGTCACGGCGGCCAAGGGCCATTTTTTCCGGACCACCGGGTTCGGCAATTTCAATCGCGTTCATCGTCGAGGGCAGGTTTGACATGGTTGGCGCGATGGGGCTGGTGGGGGCCGATGAGAGCCTAGGTCTTGATCTCGAAATTCTGGAAGCGCTTTTTGAATTTCGCAAGCTGTCCGCCGCTGTCGATCAGGCGGTGAACGCCCGTCCAGGCCGGATGCGAAAGCGGATCGACGTCCAGCTTCAGCGTATCGCCCTCTTTGCCCCAGGTGGAGCGAGTCGCAAACGAACTGCCGTCGGTTTGGACGACGGTGATCGTATGGTAATCTGGGTGCAGGTCTTTTTTCATCTCTCGCTCCTAGCGGCGGAGGCTGTTATAGCGAAGGCCGTGTGCCGAAACAAGGGCTGGATCGGGCGTGAGCCTGCCAGCCACCAAAGGCACGGAATTGCTTGCCCGCCAGACCATGGACGGCCCGCCAAGCCGTCGCCAAGTGACAGCCAAGTCATAGATTTAAAAGGAGCATCCTGCTTTGACCGACCCGAATGTACCGGTTTCCAGCGCCGTGGCGAAAGGCCGTCACCCGAATTTCAAGCCTCTTCGGCGCATTCTGCCCTACCTTCGGCCCTATACGCTCCCCATTCTGGGGGCGGTGGTGGCGCTGATTTTGGCGGCAAGCACGGTGTTGGCCCTTGGCATTGGGTTGCGCACGCTTGTCGATGAAGGGTTTAGTGCCGGCGACGCGGCCCTTCTTGACCGTGCCTTGATGGTGCTGTTTGGCGTCATCCTGTTGCTGGCGATCGCCACCTATGGGCGGTTCTATCTGGTTTCCTGGGTGGGCGAGCGAGTCGTCGCCGACATTCGCCGGGATGTTTTCAATCATATTTTGAGACTTAGCCCCAGTTTTTTTGAGACGACGAAAACCGGTGAGTTGCTTTCGCGTTTAACGGCGGATACGACGCTTCTGCAGACCGTTGTCGGGTCTTCTCTTTCGATGGCGCTTCGCAATGTGTTGATGCTTGTCGGCGGAATTACGCTTCTTGCCATTACAAGTCCGAAGCTGACGCTTCTTGTCGTGCTGGTCATTCCGCTGGTCGTGATTCCGATTTTGGTCATCGGCCGGCGTGTGCGGCGTCTGTCCCGGGAAAGCCAGGATCGCGTGGCGGATGTCGGCGCCTATGTTGAGGAAAGCGTCAACGCCGTCCGTACGGTTCAGGCGTTTGGGCATGAAAAAATCGATCAGGCGCGTTTTGCAAAACGCGTCGAGGATGCGTTTTCCATGGGCATGCGGCGCGTACGTGTTCGCGCCGTGCTAACGGTCATCGTGATCGTGTTTGCCTTTAGTGCGGTCGGCTGCATCCTCTGGGTGGGCGGGCATGATGTGCTTGCCGGGAATTTCAGCGCCGGGGATTTGGCGGCCTTTGTTTTTTATGCCGTGATTGTTGCCGGTGCGTCCGGTGCGATCAGCGAAGTGGTTGGTGACCTTCAGCGTGCCGCCGGTGCGGCGGAACGCCTGATGGATCTGCTTGGCACCGAGCCGGAAATTGTTGCGCCGGAAAATCCCGTGCCCCTGCCATCGCCGCTGCAAGGCGGGGTGGCGTTCGAGGGTCTGATTTTTGCCTATCCCTCGCGTCCTGAACGGCCGGCGCTTTCTGATTTTACCCTGGCCGTGAAGCCAGGGGAAAAGCTGGCCCTTGTCGGCCCATCGGGCGCCGGAAAATCAACGGTCTTTCAGCTTTTGCTGCGTTTTTATGATCCGCAAAAAGGGCGGGTGACCCTGGATGGCGTGGATTTGCACTTTGCGGACCCCGGCGAGGTGCGCGCCCATCTTGGCCTTGTCCCCCAGGACCCGGTGATCTTTTCGGCAGATGCCTGGGAAAACATTCGTTACAGCCGCCCAAAAGCCACGGATGGTGAAGTTCGCGCGGCCGCAGAAGCGGCGAACGCGGCGGCGTTCCTCGACCGTCTTCCGGACGGGTTCGCAACGTTTTTAGGTGAGCGCGGCGTGCGCCTTTCCGGCGGCCAACGGCAACGGATTGCGATTGCCCGGGCGATTTTACGAAACCCGGAGGTTCTGTTGCTGGATGAGGCCACCAGCGCGCTGGATTCGGAAAACGAACGCGTCGTGCAGGCCGCTCTGGAAACGCTGATGGCCAAACGGACGACGTTGATTGTTGCGCACCGTCTCTCGACGGTTTTAAAGGCGGACCGCATCGTCGTGCTTGATGAGGGCCGGATCGTTGCCATCGGCACCCATGACGAGCTCCTAAAAAGCTCGCCACTTTACGCACGGCTTGCCGAATTGCAGTTCGAGCCGGAACTTATCCGGTCTTCGGCTTAATTAGGGCGGCGCGTTTTCTGGCCGGACGGCCTAGCTGCCGGTAAAGACAATATCAACGCGGTCGGCCGGTTTTCCGCTTCCCTTGTTGCCGAGCGCGCGGACATCAATCCGAATGCTGGGGAGGCCCTTCTCGATCAGGAAAGAGCGAACGACGAGCGCCCGGGAAAGGGACAAGCGGCGCGCCTGGCTTGCGGTTTCTTCCGTGCCGCTGGCATGGGCCAAAAGTTGAATGCGCAGGCCCGGATTGCTTTTTAAATGCTCCGCAAATTTTTCGAGTTTTGCCTTCGCAATATCGGATAGCAGCGCGCTTTCGTTTCCAAAGACGACCTGAATGGGTTCGCCGGGTTCAAGCGATGCGCTTGCCGGAGGCAGCTTCGCCGTTTCTTCAGGGGCCGGTTTGCTGACGGCCGCGACCGGTTTCGCGGCTGGCGGCAGCGCGACTTTTGGCGGCGCCTTCGACGGGGTGGCTTTCGGTTCTGTGAGGACAACCGGCGGCGGTGGCGTTTTTGGCATCGTGACGGCGGGT
>CAYTAE010000025.1:0-12539 GCA_964435655.1 uncultured Rhodospirillaceae bacterium | reverse complement strand
CCTTAAAGGCTCTCTCCACTTCATGTTCCTGAGTTAAGTCTGCTTGAAAAAAGCGGATAGAAGTGCCAATTTTACCAAGTTCTTGCTCAACCTCTTTTCCTGCTTCACTGTTTCTGTCGATGAATGCTAGATCAGCGCCCTCTGTGATCAGTCTCTCACAGATGGTCTTTCCGATTCCGGAAGCTCCTCCGGTGACCAAAATTTTTTTGTTTGAGTAACGGTTCATGGTTCCTTGTATTGTTTGTTTTGAATGTAAAAGGCTCCAATTCGGGCTTCAACCACATCCCATCTTCCATCTTCTTTTTTCCAGCTGACCCAATTTTCTGGAGCAATTTTCGGAACCAATTCTCGGGCCCAATTTTCGGGAGCAATTTTCGTGACCGATTTCGGAACCAATTTTCGGGACCAATTGTCGGGACCAATTAATTGTCGGGACCAATTGTCGCAAGCGCTATCGGCCGGTGGCTGGGTGAAAAAAAGCGTCGGTTTACCTATCGCATCGCGCTCTTCCCGGAAACAATCGGTGCGATTGCCTATCTGCACCGCAATTTGGAGCAATTGAAGCAGCGCCTGATTGCCGGGTTTCATCTTTCCTGCATTGGGGATGACCGCGCCTATTCGTTTGTCGCTACGCCGAATGCCAATACATTCGCGGATCGCGTGGCAAGGCATGTTTATCAATCCATTGATTCGACAGCGATCGAGTATGATTTCCTTGATCGTGGAAGCGATGAACGACAGTTCTGTGCGCCCAACGTTGCTTTGCCGGTTGTAACCTTGATGCGTTCACGATTTGGCAGCTTTCCGGAATATCATACCTCCCTTGACGATCTAAGTTTGGTGACGCCAAGTGGTTTGGAGGGGGGCTTCCAGGCGGTAAAACGGTGCATCGAGTCAATTGAAGCAAACTGTACGCCACGGGCCACTGGCATTGGCGAGCCGCAACTTCGGAATTATGGACTGCGTTCCGACACCTCTGCCCGTGATCTTGATGACTATTTTCACCTTGTCAGCGATGTTCTTGCCTTTGCGGATGGCCGCAGAGACTTGCTTGGCCTGAGCGACCGTGTTCGGCGGCCCATATGGGAGGTGATCCCGGTGATCGAACGCCTGGAATCCCATGGCCTCATTGAACGCTTGCCGGTTGAGACGGCGGGTTGAAGGCGCGATGACCGAAGGCAATCGGGAAGGTATGGGGGACGTTATTCAGGTTTACGTTGGGACCGATCGTTCGCAGACGCTGGCGGTTGATGTTCTGGCTTATTCAATTCGCCGTCATACAAATCAGGCTGTCGAAATTCACTCGATGCTTGATTTAGATATTCCGGCGCCACGGGACATCCGGCAAGGGCAACGCACAGGGTTTTCATTTGCCAGGTGGGCAATTCCCGAACTTGCCAGCCATCGTGGACGGGCGATCTACGTGGATGCCGATATGCTGGTCTTTCGCGATATCGGCGATCTGTGGAACGTGCCGATGGGGGACGCCAAAATTGCTGTACTGGAACCACATCGAAAAATCGGTCGCAACGTTCGCGTCAACCGCAATGAAACCTCTGTGATGGTGCTTGATTGTGCCCGCTGCGATTGGACGCTTCGTGGGCTGGTTGATGGATTGGGCGAAGCATATGACTACCAGCAAATGATGTCGGACCTTTGCTTTCTCGACGACCGCGATATTGCGCGGACAATTCCCTCAGACTGGAATCGGCTGGAATATTATGTGCCAACAACTGCTCTGTTGCATTACACGCTGACCCCAACCCAGCCATGGGTGTCGGCGCGCAACCCTCTCGCGCATTTCTGGATTGATGAGGTCCGACGCATGATTGCAGAGGGAGCTCTTGGAATTACAAAGATAAAAGAGGAAATTGATCTTGGCCATTTTCGGCCGTCTCTAATGGTGGAAGTAGAAGAGGGCGCGGTCAGCCCCGAAGATGATCAGCAGATCGCACGGCTTGAAAAAATAGACCGGGAAGCGGGGTATATTCCACACCGCGCGATGCATGAATTTGACAAAAAGCGGGCCACTGCTACGGCTGCATATGAACGCCAATTGGCACGCGAGAAAGGCCTGCTATCCTATGCCCGCTGTGTGGGAAGTGAAATATTCTGGGCCAGTCGGAACAGGGCAGCTGCCTTGAAGCGCCGTGTGTTTGACAACTAAAGAACAATAACGCGTATGTGTGGTATCGCTGGTTTTCTACGTAGCGACCTGGGCCCTGCTGAGCAATGCTCCAGAGAGCTTGATGCGATGGTCGATCTGGTCACGGACCGGGGGCCAGATGCGCGAGGTGTCTGGATTGAAAACAACGTCGCGCTCGGCCACCGGCGGCTGTCCATTCTTGATGTCAGCGATGCAGGCCGCCAGCCGATGCAAAGCAGGTGTGGCCGTTATCTCATTGCTTTTAATGGTGAAATTTATAATTTCCCGGAATTGCGTAAACGGTTTCTCGACCCTGCCGGGATTGCTCTTAAATCCGCTACCGATACGGAAGTGTTGCTGGAGGTTCTGACCTGTCTTGGGCCAGAGCGCGCACTTCCACATATCAATGGCATGTTTGCTTTTGCTTTATGGGACCGGCGTGAAAGAAAACTTCATCTGGCGCGTGACCGAATGGGCATTAAGCCGCTTTATTGGGCGCGGCGTGGAAATTTTATCCTCTTTGCTTCTCAGCTTAAAAGTTTTGCCGCGCATCCTGCCTGGACGAAAGAACTTTCGGATGCGGGCATTTGGGATTTTCTACAGCATACAAATATCGGCGAAGACCGAACGGTATTTTCCGAATGCTGGAAGGTGGAGCCGGGGCAGCATTTAATCATTGGGAATGATGGTCAGATTCAAAAGCACAATTTTTTTGACCTGGAAGCGATGGCGAAAACTTGCAAGGAACGGGCAGAGGCGTGGGGAAGCTATGAAGAAGCCGTGGACGCGCTGGACGTGATTCTGCAACAGGTCGTACGCGATCAGTCGCGCGCGGATGTACCGTTGGGAGCATTTTTATCCGGCGGCATCGATTCGTCTTCGGTGGTAGCCATGTTGCGGCGGGACCGTCCGGTGCACAGTTTCTCAATTGGATATGAAGAACCGGAATATGATGAAAGCGGGGATGCCCGGGCAATTGCCCGCCATCTTGGAACGGAGCATACGGAGTTTATTCTTACCCCCAAACATGCGGCCGAGGTCATTCCGGATCTTCCCTTTATTTATGACGAGCCTTTTGCCGATCCGTCGCAAATTCCAACCCTGCTTGTTTCCAGGCTTGCGCGTGGTTCGGTTACCGTGGCGTTGTCGGGGGACGGGGGGGACGAATTGTTTGCTGGCTATGAGCGTTATGAGCAGAGCGTAGGCATGTGGCGTACAGCAGAACATGTGCCGAAATGGCTTCGAGGCCCGATGGCTTGTGGAATCCGTACGGTGCCACCGGCGCTCTGGAAGGCATTGCTGCGGCCTTTTCTGGCGGATGCCAGCCGCAGCATGCCCTATTACGCAGATTTATTGTGTGACCCAGGCATTGCAGCATATAGCGCGCGGGCAAATTACCTTGGAGTAGGCCCGGCATGCGCGATGGCGCAGAATTATGCGGACGACACCGAGCGGTTGTTCCGCACAGCCCCGAACATGGCAAACCCGCTTGATTCTTTGTTGTATGTCGATCAGCGCCGTCGCCTGCCGGACTCGATGCTTACCAAGGTTGATCGTGCGAGCATGTCGGCAAGTCTGGAGGTGCGCGTGCCACTTTTGGACAATCGGGTGCTTGAATTTGCCTGGTCTGTTCCCCGCGATTTTTTAATCAGAGAGGGTCGCCGGAAATCCTTGCTACGCGATGTTCTGGGCCGGTACGTGCCGCCACCTTTGTTTGAACACCCTAAAAAAGGATTTCATATGCCAATCAAGCTTTGGCTTGGCGGTGCGTTGCGGGAATGGGCGGAAAGTCTTTTATCGGATCGTCTTAAGACCGTTTCGGAATTTTTGGACCCATCCGTTGTGCGTGACATGTGGCGGCGTTATTTAAATGGCGAAAATGAGCTGACGCACCCAATCTGGGTTGTTTTGATGTTTCTTGCCTGGCATGAGAAACAGAATATTTCCTCGTCAGGGCGGGCTGGATGATGTTGAAAGCTGCAAAGGGCCGACTCATGGAAGCGGCCATAAAATTAGCGGAATTTACCTTTTCTATTGGTGGCAAAGAGCTGCTGCACAATGTTGGGCAACGGTTTATCCGAACGAGCCGGCTTGGCCTTGGCGCTTATCCCGTAGGGTTTAGACCCGAAGAAGTCGAATATTTTCGGGACAATCCTGAAAAGCATTTCGAAGCGATCCATGCTTATGAGCAGGCGCTTGTCGTTTCAGGCTCTGAAGATAGCGACAATTTTGCCAAACGGACGCGCTATTTTATGCTGTACCAGCTTGCGCAAGCAGCCTTCGACCGATTTGGAAGCGAAGGGGATTTGGCGGAATGTGGGTGTTGGCGTGGGCATTCGACCTACATGCTGGGGCGCCTTGTGGAAACGAGAGGGGCTTCGCCATTTCATGTCTTCGATTCCTTCGAAGGGCTTTCCGAATATGGTAAAAAGGACCAGGGTGGCCTGGCACCGGCGAATGCGCAGCTGGCCAATGCCCGCCGTCGGCATTTTGCAGCGGATATGGGGGATGTGAGGACGGCGCTCGCGCCCTTCGACTTTGTGCGTTTGTACAAAGGCTGGATTCCAGAACGTTTTCCGGAGATTGAAGATCGACGGTTTAAATTTGTTCATATCGATGTTGATCTTTATCAGCCTTATATCGATTCAATCGAATTCTTCTATCCCAGGCTTCTTGAGGGCGGCATCCTCGTCTTTGATGATTATGGTTCCGCTGGTTTTCCAGGGGCCCGCAAAGCAGTGGATGAGTTGCGGGAGCGCTTTAAACCAAGCCTAAGCCTCAATTTTCCGCTTGGTGGCGGCGCCTGGATCAAGTGAGACCGGATCCGGTGAAGGTGCTGAATTTATATGGCCCTGCCTGTTCGGGCAGGTTGGGGACCCCCGACTTCGTTTTGCCTGCAAGCATGGAAGAGCAGGAGGCCTGGATAGGCCGTGTTGCAGGCCTGCCCCCGCTTGTAGAAGCACTTCAGCGTGATTTTCTTGCGGATTATCGAAGCATTCTGGATGGTCTTGACGATGCCAATGGGAAATCAGACGCCTATTGGTACAGTGCGTTAGGCTCAAGAAATACGCAGACTTCCTTCTTTTACCAAGGGCTGGAGCAGCTCTGGCGTCTCAAACAGCAATTGATCGGGCAAGACGCGGACGGCATCAGCCTTGGGCTGGTTGTTCCGGACCGGCGCATGCTGGGTCCCATTCGGGCCTTGGCGCGTTCCCATGGAATAAAGACCCGATTGCGAGACGGATTTGCGCGCCGCTGGCTTGACCCATTGCGACGCCCATGGGGGGCACTCCGCTATCTTCTAAAGCTATGTGATTACGGGCGCGGGCATGGGGATTATGGGCCAAAGGGGAACGACGCGCTGATCGTTACCGTGTCGTCGGATGAATTGCTGCGGCCGGAACGGTCCATTCGTGACTTTATTTTCGGTAAATTGCCATTGGACCTTGTAAATGCGGGGTGCAAGAATCTTACGCTGGCGCAGCTGACGGGACAGATTCAACCGGCGGCCGGACGTGCACATACGTTGCCACCGCCTCCAATTCGAACCTTTGTCGATTTTGCCCGCCTGGGCGATGTCTTTTTTGCTGTTTTGCGCGCTGCGGCCTGGCGCCCGGCTGTTGGCTCCATCAAAAGCAGTCTGGGCGTTCATGTTGCCACGCTGCTTCGGCACGACGCAAAAATATGCCGTTGGCGCGATTTGCCCACAGCATTTCTGTTGCGTGGGATTCTTGGCCGAATGCTGGACCGAAACCCACAAGCGGTGTTGGTGCACCCTTTTGAGAACAATGGTTGGGAGCATGCCTGCCAGAGCGCTGCGCGGGCCAGGGGGCGCGTAACTGTCGCTTTTCAACACAATGCGTTCGTGTCGTCTTCAGAAAAAATTTATGCCTCGCGTCATCGTCCCCGTCCCAACAGGATTGTTGCCATGGGGAAGGCCGCAAAGGCAATGTTGTGCGATAAATTTGGTTACAGCGAAGAAATGGTTGATGTTGGCTATGCGATGCGGCAATCCGCCACCTACGACCATATGCCAAAGGCCGTTGCGCCAAAGAAAGTTCGCCGCATTCTGGTGCTGTTGCAAGGTGCTGCGGATTCGGTGGCCCTTATTAATCTGCTGGCCGATGCGTTTTCAGATCAAGACGAATATTTGGTAACGCTTCGCCCCCATCCGGCCATCTTGCTTGCCAGCCAATTGCAAAAAACCAAGCTGGCCAAGCTTCGCGCGCCTTTCCGGGCGAGCAAGGAACGTGATCTTTATGCTGATATATTCGACCATGATGTGGCCGTGTCTGTAGGGTCGACAGCAGGCTGGGAAGCGGCTGCCCTGGGTGTGCCGGTTGTTCATGTGGATTTTAGAGGGGGCGCGTCCAACAATCCGATGTTTGCTGAACCCGCCTTGTGCCACACAGTAGGGGATGCGAAAGAGCTAATCGAGGCGTTTCACGCCATTGAAAAGCTTGGTGCGGATGAGTTTAAAGCGGAAGCAGGTCGCGCCCGCCGGTATTTTGAAGCCTATTTTTCCATGAAGACGGACGATGCTTTCAAGGGGATTCTGACTCTGCTTCAAGGCAGGAAAGAAGGCTAGAGCGTGCCAGAAATTAGCGTCATTATTCCAAGCTACAATCGTGCCGCGTTGCTTGGGCGTGCGGTTGCAAGTGTTCAGGCGCAGAATTTTAAAGACATAGAAATTTTGATTGTTGACGATGGGTCAAAGGACAATACCCTGGAGATTGTTGCCGAGTTGCAGCGGGATGAGCCGAGAATTCGGTTGGTGAAACATCTAAAAAACCGTGGCGAGGCGGCGGCGCGCAACACCGGATTGCGTGAGGCCCGTGGGAATTTTATTGCCTTTCTGGATTCCGATGATTCCTGGATGGAAGGCAAGCTTCATCGCCAATATGCCGCATTGGAAGAAGCGGGCGCGAAGACGGCGGCGGTCGTGACGGGCTATATCGCCGTTGCCCCGGACGGCACCGAGAACTATGTGGATGGCTGGCATTTTTACCATGATATTTCGGTGCGCAACCTGCTGGTAAGGGGCTGCACAATTGGCCTCGGGGGGTGCATGTTGATTCGCCGCGAGGCTGCGCTGGCGGCGGGGGTGTTTGATGAAACCCTTCCTCTCTATGTCGATGTGGACTGGTTCTGCCGGTTCCTTGATAAGCACCGGATGATTTCCATCAACGAGCCTTACACGATTTATTACAAAGCACCACTTCGTGAGGGGGCCTTTGTTGAGACGGCAGCAAAAATATTCCTGGAAAGGAATGCAGCGCTGATTGAACGGTTTCCACGTTCTGAACGGCGCTTGATTATTGCCCAGTTACATGAAAATGCAGCGGTAAGCTACAAGGCAAACGGCAACCGGGGCGGCTTTCGACGTGCTTTGATAAAGTCGCTGATTGCAAACCCGAAACGCCGGCCCGGCGTTTATGTCGAGTTGATTGAATGCATCCTGGGCCTCAATCTACGACAGCCTATTTTGCATATGCTTGGGCGTAAGTCAGATCGAAACAGCGGAGATAGGATGCCATGATTGGTAGTCTTAACGTATCAAGCGAGGCGCTTTTGGCCTTTGCGGAAGAGCGGAAAATCAAACCGATCGGCACACCACCTGTGGAAGTGTTTGATGCCGTGGAGCCGATTTACGCTGCGGGTTCGGCGCAGGTTACGTTCTGCCGCTTTGACGACGACCGAGGCCTGCGTTGGTTGGAGGAAAGCTGTGCCGGTGCGATTTTTATTCTTCCGCATCTTGCCGAAGAAGCGCATAAGCGCCGCAAATCTTTGTACTTGCCCTGCGAGATACCCCGGTTCGAGCTGCTTCGTTTCATCGAACGTTTCTGGAAAGAGCCACCTTGGTACCCACCCAGTGGTCGCAACCCCGATATTCATGAATCTGCCAGGCTTGCCGACGATGTGCGCGTAGGGCCGTTTGCCACGATTGGCCCGGACGTTGAGATTGGAAACGGAACCGTGATTGGCGCTGGCGCACATATTACGCACAGTTCGATTGGCCGCGACTGTCGGATTGGCAGCAACAGCATCATTGGCGGACCAGGTTTTGGCTATGAAGATGACGACCAGACCAAGGAGGTTGTTGAGTTCCCGCATATTGGCTGTGTCCGGATTGGCGATCGCGTGAGAGTGGGCGCAAATAGCACTGTTGATCGCGCTGCGCTTGGCGAAACAGTGATTGAAGATGATTGCAAAGTCGATGCGGGTGTCCATGTCGGTCACAACGTCAAGCTATGCAAACGATGTAAAATTACGGCTCATGCCATGCTTGGGGGAAGCGTCGTGATTGGTTCCGACACCTGGGTCGGGCCTACGGCATCCATTCGGGACTGGCGGATTGTGGGTCAAAATGCTCTGATCGGCATTGGGGCTGTCGTTATAAAAGATGTGCCTGATGGTGCTACCGTTGTCGGCAATCCGGCGCGGCCGATCAAACGAACAACTTTCCGTTATCGCTGAGGTGTTGACGCTATGACAAACAATGTAACCGTGATTGCCGCGCACCCAGATGATGAAGTTCTTGGGATGAGCGGGACGCTAGCCCGCCACCGTGCGATGGGTGACCGGGTTTGCATTTTATTTATGTCGGATGGTGTTACCGGGCGCGACGTTGTTTACGATCCCGTGAAGCGCGCCGACGAGATCGAGGCGCGGTGCAAGGCGGCGCAAGCAAGCGCCGATCTTATTGGCGTCGAATCCATTGAATTCGAGGGCTACCCAAACCTTCGTATGGATCAGCAATTGTTGCTTGATGTTACAAAACGAATTGAGGAACGGCTTGAGCGCTGGGAGGCCGATATTGTTTATACGCATCATGCCAGCGATGTGAACATCGATCACCGCGTTACCTTTGACGCAACATTGGTTGCGTGCCGGCCCGTGCCGGGTCAAAGCATCCGGTCCATCCGCTGCTTTGAGCTTGGTGCGAGTACCGATTATTCGGTGCCGACCCTTGGCCATCCGTTTGAGCCAAATCTTTTCATCGATATCGGCGATTATCTGGATATTCGCCGACAGATGATCGAATGCTATGATTTTGAAATGCGCCCTGCGCCATTTCCCCGGTCTCAGAAAATTCTTGATGCCAATGTGACCGTGCGGGGGTCCCAGGTGGGTCTTGATGCCGCAGAGGCCTTTATGGAAATTCGCCGCATCATTCGCTGACGGCAGCGACGTGTCAGGGAAATCTTCCATCATCGTTCCGCAAACAGATCCGCACCGGCATTCAAATGTGGCAAATGGGCCACGGGTCTTGTTTGTCGTTGGGGATCTTTTTCGAGGCGGTACGGCCACCCATTTAAAGATGGTTTCTTTGGGTTTGCGAGAGCGGGGGTTCCGGCCGGAATTTTTTCTCCTCTCTGGCGGCGGCGAACTGGCAGATGTTATCCGAAGCGCTGGAATCCAGGTGCATGAACCTGTTTACAGGCTTTCACCCAAGCCGAGCCTTCCAAAGCGGGCGTTTCGTCTGTGTATGGTGATCGTTCAATTTTGGGTGTTTCTGTTGCGCCATCGATTCGATGTCGTGCATTTCTATCTGCCAGAAAATTATGCCCTTGGCGCGCCGATCGCGCTCCTTAGCTTGAGCAGAAGGCTTGTCATGAGCCGTCGGAGCCTGAATGGCTATCAGAAAAAATTTCATATCCTTGGCCGGATAGAGCGCCTGCTCCATCGCTGCGGTATCCCGGCGCTGGGAAATTCACGGCGTGTGGTTTCTCAATTGCATGAAGAGGGTGTGCCGAAAGAACGGCTTGGATTGATCTATAACGGGGTTGATTTGAACCCATCGCACTCGCAACAGCCCTTTCGCCGCGAGCTTGGCATAGAGGAAAAAAGCCTGGTGTTGTCGATTGTGGCGAACCTTATTCCCTATAAGGGCCATGTTGATTTGCTAGAGGCCTTGAACCTCGTGGAAGGGGATTTGCCGACAGGGTGGCGGCTTCTTGTCATTGGGCGTGACGATGGCATTGGGAAACAGCTGCAGCAAATGGTGGCGAGAATGGGTCTGGCGGATAACATTCTGTTTCTGGGGGCTTGCGACGATGTGGCTTCTCTTTTTGCAGCCTCGGATATCGGCATTCTGGCCTCCCATGAAGAAGGTTTCTCGAATGCTTTGATAGAGGGCATGGCATCCGGCTTGCCGATGATTGCAACGGATGTTGGCGGCAATGCCGAGGCTGTTTTGCATGATTTCAATGGATTGATTGTTCCGCCAAAGGATCCAACCGCACTCGCGTCAGCGATACGACGCCTTGCGATGGATAAAGAAGAGCGCATTTCGATGGGCGCGGCCGGGCGCAGCCGGGCGCAGGAACTTTTTTCTGCCGATCGATGCATCGGTCAATATGAGAATTTTTATCGCGCCTATCTTGATGGTGTAAAAGTTGGAGAAATTCCAGGGATTCGCGCCTACGATTAAGAATGAAGAGCAAAAGACAAGACGGACTGGGCCGGCGGCATCTATTTCTTGCCGCCGGCCTTTTCGTTAGAGGCGGAAGCTTTTCACTGCTGCGTTTGGTTTCACCTGCAAAGACTGAATATCGGCTATATATCCGTCATGTCGGATTTTGATGTCATTGTGATTGGAGCCGGGGCCGCGGGCCTGATTTGCGCAGGCGAAGCCAGCCGCCGCAATCGCCGGGTGCTGGTGCTTGATCGTGCCGAAAAGGTGGGGCAGAAGATCCGCATTTCTGGCGGCGGGCGCGCCAATTTTACCAATTTGCACGTTACGCCCGGAAATTATCTGTCCGACAATCCGCGTTTTTGCATCTCGGCCCTCAATCGCTATCGCGCGCAGGACTTCATCGCGCTTGTTGAAAAACATAAGATTGCCTATCACGAGCGCGATCACGGACAGCTGTTCTGTGACGGGTCTGCCCAGCAGATTATTGACATGCTGACCCAGGAGGCGCGCGGTATCCGTGTGCAGACATCTGCAAATGTGACGCAGATTTTAAAAGAGGACGGTGGCTTTGCCGTGCGGGTGAATGGCGGCATTTTCAGGGCCGGGTCTCTGGTCATCGCCACCGGCGGCCCATCCATTCCAAAAATGGGGTCCAGCGAATTCGGTTATGCCATCGCCAGGCAGTTCGGGCTGAAGGTCATCGAACCGCGCCCTGGTCTGGTGCCGCTGACCTTCGATGCGGCGACGTTGGCGAAATTCGATGGGTTGGCGGGAGTTTCTCTGAACGCGACGGTCACCCTTGGAAAAACAGCCTTTACCGACGCCTTGTTGTTCACCCATCGAGGTCTCAGCGGGCCGGCGGTTCTTCAGATATCGTCTTATTGGCGCAAAGGCGATGCGATCCGCATTAATTTTCTACCCGGCATCGATGCCTTTCAGCATTTGAAAACGGCCAAAGTCGATCAGCCGAAGCGAGAGGCCGGCACCGTGTTAGCGCAATTTCTTCCCAAGCGTCTGGCACAAAGGCTGGTTGCGCTGACGGCGTGTGGCCGTCTGGCCGAGACATCTGACAAGGCGTTGCGCCGCCTTGGGGAAGACGTAAACGCGCACGCTATCCGGCCCGGCGGATCGGAGGGAATGCGCGTGGCGGAAGTGACCGTCGGGGGTGTTGATACCGCCGAATTGTCTTCAAAAACCATGGAAGCAAAAGCCGTCCCTGGCCTATATTTTATTGGCGAAGTTGTTGATGTGACGGGCCATCTTGGTGGCTTTAACTTTCAATGGGCGTGGGCATCCGGCCATGTTTGTGGTCAGGTGGTCTAAGGCCGTATAGGCATTTGCGAAATTTGGATTAGACCGTGACCAATATTTTCATTGATGCCGATTCCTGCCCGGTAAAAGACGAGGTGTTGCGGGTGGCTGAGCGCCACAAGCTGCAGGTCTATGTCGTCTCGAATGGCGGGATACGCCCAAACCGACATCCGCTGGTTGAAACGGTCATCGTTCCCGAAGGGCCGGACAATGCGGACAAATGGATTGCCGAACGGGCCAGCATCGGCGATGTGGTGGTTACCGGCGACATTCCCCTGGCGGCCAAATGCATCACCGCAGACGCGCGCGTGTTGCGCCACAATGGCGATGCTTTTACCCAGGACAACATTGGCAACCAGCTTGCCATGCGTGACCTGATGACGGATCTGCGGGCTGCAGACCCATTTCGTCAGGACAGTGGTCGATCTTTTTCCAAGGCAGACCGGTCCAGTTTCTTAAATGGCTTGGAACGTGAAATTCGCCTGGCCCTGAAGGCGGCAACGTAAAAAATTGTGGGCCGCAAGCAACGATAGAACGAAGTGGCGCCACGATGACGCAGCACCTCGTTCTATCGGATTGCTTTTATTCCACGTCGGTTAACTTTGAAGGTAGACGACGTGGGTTTCGGTGTTTTCGTAAAGGCCATGTTTGCCGTCCGCACCG
>CAYTAE010000024.1:0-12833 GCA_964435655.1 uncultured Rhodospirillaceae bacterium | reverse complement strand
GCTGAAACGTCCCCAAATCGGTGACCGACTGCACATGGTTCGGGTCACCATCAAGAATGTCCCCGGCCTTGTTCCAGGTGACCTTGATCTGTTCCGAAACAAACGCCACCGTAATCTGGCCGATGCTTCCCTTCAAAACCACGTCTTTGATTGTGGCGTCTGCGATACGGATGATTGTTGTTTCAAGAATTTCTTCTGCTGTTACGCGCGCGTCGATCGCCCCAGCAAAACGCGAATAGACATCCTTGTTGAGAAGCGGCTGCAATGCTTTCTTGTCGCCACGCGCAAACGCATCAACCGCCATTTCAAAAGCGGTGCGTGCGCCAGCAAGAAATTCTTCCGGATCAAAGTCCGGGTCTGCCTTGCACATCGCAGCGTCAACGGCGGTCGTGGATGACACGTCGTCAGATGGCTGGGATGACGGCCTTTCTTTGTCGCTGCGGTCCGGCAAACGAACGACGTTTTCGTCGTCTTCCTTTCTTTGCACCGACGGCGCATCGTCTTTGCCATCATGCAGGTGCCAGGAAGATGCGCCCGGGCGACGGTCGAGGCCGGTTCGCCGGCCAAGAACGCTCCACAACCGGAAAATCAGAAACGCCGCAATCGCAGCAAAGAACAGGATGTCAAGAAATTGCAAGGCGTTGGCCTCCGTGCCGTCACACAGTATATAACAGTATACATAGGCGCTTCCCGGTCCGTTTGTATATTCTTCCGTCCAGACAAAGGCGACGCCCAAGCGAATGTTCCCCTTCCTTTTTCTTCTTTTTCTCTGCATCCCGCTTATCGAAATTGCGGTCTTTATCAAGATTGGCGGCCTGCTTGGTCTTTGGCCGACCATCGGCATCGTTGTGCTGACAGCAATGCTTGGCGCGATGCTTTTTCGGATACAGGGCCTTGCAACCCTTCGCCAGGCCCAGGCAAGCCTTGAAACAAACGTCTTCCCGGCCCGAGAGGTGTTCGACGGTTTTTGCCTGCTGGTCGCCGGAATGCTGTTAATCACGCCGGGATTCGCCACTGATAGCCTGGGTTTTTTGCTATTTTTCCCGCCTTTCCGCCATTTTCTTCGTCGCATTGCGGAACGGCACTTTGTCCACCGACCCTGGCCCGACGCCCCGGGCACGCCCGAAACCCGGTCGAGCGCGGACGACAGGCCCGACGGCAAGACAATCGAGGGGGTTTACTGGGAAATCGGGTCCGAAACGCCCCGGAAAACATCAGGGTCGCCCAAAAAAGCGCCGAAAGACCGCGCGCCGGAAGACGGCCGGGAAGAATAGCCACCCCTTCAAGGTTGTCCGCCTTCACGATCCGTGATAGCCACGGTCCGATCACATATACAGGGAAAACCGACCATGAAAGACAACGGATCTTCAAATCCTGCCGATAGCGGCGCCACCCCTCAAGGCGCGCCCGGACAAGAACCCCCCCTTGCCATTCGCGGCCAATACATTCGGGATCTTTCTTTTGAAATTCCCGGAGCCCCGGAAAGCATTTCTGGGCTAAAGGGCGCGCCGAATGTGGACATCAACATTGAGGTCGCCACCCGGGATCTGGAAGCGAACACCTATGAGGTCGCCCTTTCCATCCGTTGCGAAGCAAAGACGGATGCGGCATCGATCTTTATTCTTGAGCTGACCTATGCTGGCGTCTTTACCCTAACCGGCCTATCGGCAGATCAGTTGAAACCGGCGCTTTACATCGAATGCCCGCGCTATCTGTTTCCCTTTGCGCGCAGCATCGTTGCCAGCCTCACCCAGGAAAGCAGCCTGCCGCCCATGTTGATCAATCCGATCGACTTCGCGGCACTTTATCAGGCCCGCTATCTTGAGGCGCAACCCGGTGGCAAAGCCGCCTCTTAAAATCCTGGGCCTTCAATCTGGAGCCGTCCGTCAGGATTCCCAAAGCGGGTTTTTCAACTGCGCAACGAAAATTGCGTGCCGGGCAAGCTCGTCTTCCGTTGGCACATGGGGCCGGGGTTCGCGAAAGGTTTTTTCTGTCGCGCGAGCCTGCGAGACCGTGGCCCGTTCGGCAACGGTCAGCCCCAGTCCCGGCTGCCGTCCGCCGATAAGTTCCAGATAAACCTCGGCCAAAAGCGTGCTGTCGAGCAGTGCGCCATGCTTTTCCCGCCCGGAATTGTCAACGCCAAAGCGTTTGCAAAGCGCATCTAGGCTTGCGGGAGAACCCGGAAATTTACTTCGTGCGAGGGTCAGCGTGTCGATGCAGCGCGTCTTTTCCAGCGGCGTCTTTCCGGCCCGGGTCAATTCGGCATTTAAAAACCCCATGTCGAAATCCGCGTTGTGAATAACCAGGGGCGCGTCCCCTATAAAGCCCAGAAATTCATCGACGCGTTTGGCAAACAGCGGGTGGCCACGTAAAAATTCTTCCGTCAACCCGTGCACCCGGACAACTTCATCGGGGACGTTTCGCTCCGGATTAAAATAAGCGTGAAAATGCTCGCCGGTAGGAAGAAGGTTGACGAGTTCAACGCAGCCAAGCTCGACAATACGGTCTCCTCCTTTCGGATTTAATCCCGTCGTTTCCGTATCCAGAACAATCTGGCGCACGGCTTCCTGTTGCGTTGTTTTCTGCTGCATTTTTTCTGGCCCCTTACCTGGCCCCTGATGGGTGGCGCGTTTGCCGGACAATTTCACGAAGCACGCATCGCGTATAATGGCGACCTGCGCCGGTAGGAACAACAAAATCGGCGCGCCTTCGTTTTTCCAAATCCGACATCTGTTTGTCCAACACGGCACGAAACCGCGCCGATGTCATGCCGGGGCGTTTCAAAACCCGCGCCGCCTGAACAAAGGGCGGTGCCGTCACAACCAGCGTGTAATCGCACCGCCGCTCGGCACCGCTTTCAAAAAGAAGCGGAATGTCCAGCACAGCCAGAGGCCGGCGTCCAAGCGCAGCAACGCGAAGAAAGCGCGTTTCCGCCTCGTGGACGAGGGGGTGCAGGATGTGCTCAAGGCGACGGAGAACGTCCGGTGCCTCGAAGGCGCGCTTGGCCAGGCGCGCGCGATCCAGAACACCTCCGCTAACAAGGTCCGGAAAAGCGCGCGCGATGGCCGAGACGGCCCGCCCCCCCGGCGCCTGCAATTTATGCACGACCGCGTCCGCATCAAAAACGGCCACGCCCATTTGGCGCAACATGTCTGCGGCCGTCGACTTTCCCATTCCAATCGAACCGGTCAACCCAAGAACAATCGGCCCGTCGCTCACCGATCCATGTCCAAAAGCACGGCCTCACGAAGGGCGTCGGTCACCTCCGGGTCCATCGGACCGGCATTCCCCGGCACAGCCTCCCCAAACCAGAGACGCCATCCGGGACGGGCCTGGTGCAACAACATGCCCACCCCATCGACGGTCGGATGGCCGAGGCCGCGCGCCGCTGCCAAAAGCGGCGTTTCAAGGGGCGCATAGACGATGTCTGTCACCAGCGCCGCCGCCGGCAATTGTCCCAAATCCAGATCCAGCGCGTCGCCCCCCGCCATGCCGAGGGTCGTTGCGTTCACAAGCAGGCTGGCCCCGGCAAGAGCGTCGGCACGCGTCGCCCAGGGTTCAACCCGGATCGGCCCGGCAAGGACGTCACGCAAATTTTCGGCCCGGGCCACCGTCCGGTTCACCAGGCGGATTTCCGGCGCCCCGGCATCAAGAAGGGCGGCAACAATGGCACGCGCGGCCCCGCCGGCCCCAAGCACAACGGCCGGTCCCGCTGCAGCCTGCCAGGACGGCGCGCCATGGCGCAAATTTTCGAGAAAGCCAAAGCCGTCGGTGTTCGTGCCGACAAGCCCGCCATCGGCACCCACGCTTATCGTGTTGACGGCACCGATGCGCGTGGCAAGGGCGTCCGCCTCATCGACGATGGCAAGCGCCGCCTCTTTGTGAGGCACCGTCACATTCACCCCGGCAAAACCCAGAAGCGGCAGCGCGCGCAGCGCCATTTCCAGATTTTCCGGCCGGACAGACAACGGCACATAGGCGCCATCAACCCCATAATGCGCCAGCCAGTGGCCGTGACAGGCCGGTGAGCGGGAATGGCCCACCGGCCATCCCATCACACCGGCAAGGCGTGCCGTTCCACTAAGAGTCATTGCGCCAACGCCCCCTGCTCCCGCAAAAAACCAAGCAATGGCAAAAGCGGAAGTCCAAGAATGGTAAAATAATCCCCCCGAACGCGCGAAAAAAGCTGCGCGCCACGGCCTTCCAACTGGTAGCTGCCAACACTCATCAACGCCGCTTCCCCGATCGACCCAAGATAGGCGTCCAGAAAATCATCACTAAAAGGCCGCATCTCCAGACAAACACGGTCCACATGATGCCACAAACGCACGCCATCCCGAACGACCATGGCCGCACTTACCAGATCGTGGGGACGCCCGCGAAGAGCGGCAAGTTGTTTGCGCGCCTGGTTCAAATCTGCCGGCTTGTCATAACGCGCGCCATCGCATTCCAAAATCTGGTCGGCCCCAATGACAAGCGCGCCTGGAAATTTACGCGAGACATGGCGCGCTTTCATCTCGGCCAGCGCTTGCGCAACGGCTTCAACCGGCTCGGCCTTCATCGCAAGTTTGATTTCCGCCTCGTCAACCGACGCCGGCGCGCAGGCAAAATCAAGGCCAGCATCGCGAAGCAATTGCGCGCGCACCGCGCTTTTCGAGGCAAGAACGACCTGGGGGTTTTCGGCGTTATTTGTTTTCTTCATAGGCCGCCATGTTTCGTCGTTCGGTATAAAGCTGCAAGATTTCCGAGGCTGTTTCTTCGACGGCGCGCCGCGTCACATCGATCACCGGCCAGCCATGCTCGCTAAAGATCCGCCGCGCGCTTAAGACTTCTTCCCGAACGCTTTCAAAATCCGTGTAATCCGTTGCGTCGTCGCTTTCCGCCAAGCGGGCTTGGCGCGCCTCGACAAGACGAGAGGCCTCCATCGTCAGCCCAACAACAAGCGGCCCAACCGCCTTTGTCACAGCATCAAGAAGCGGCGCGCCCGGCACGATGGGCACATTTGCCGCACGGAGGCCCCGGTTTGCAAGATAGATACAGGTTGGCGTTTTTGTCGTCCGCGAAGCCCCGACAAGCACGACGTCGGCATGGTTCAAGTTTTCCACATGCTGCCCATCGTCGTTTAGAAGCGCGAAACTCATGGCATCAAGCCGGTGGTAATATTTTTCATCCAGCGCATGTTGGCGACCGGGCTGGTCCTGGCTTTCAATTCCCAAATGACCGCGAAGCGCGCCCATGACCGGATCGAGAACCGGGATACAGGGCAGCTTTAATTTCCGGCAGCCATCTTCCAACGCCTTGCGGAGGCTAGAATTAACCAGGGTGAAAAGCACAACGCCGCGGGTTTCCGCCGCCGCCTCCAAAACGCGTTCGATCTGCGCTTCTGAGCGAATGAGAAACCAGTTGTGTTCCTTCGTTGTAACCGCTTCAAACTGGACAAGGCAGGCGCGAACAACGCTGCCAATTGTCTCGCCCGTTGCATCCGAAACAAGATGTAGATGAAAAACTTTCATCGAAGACATGTGGATGCTTTCCTGAGAAATGTGCGTATGTCGCCGGTTTTCTTCGGACGGTGAAAAGAGCTCACTTTCTCTCACCTGTTCTTCTTTCCGTTTTTGGCATTGGGACAACGTTATCCCCGCCGGTTTAAAACACCAGCAAAAAGCGGCAAAACGGCATTGAATATGGGCTTTCTTCCACGGCTTGTGAAAAAGCATTTTTGCTTAAAAACAGGGCGATTTACATTGCTTTCCACATGATTTCCACAGGGCGATGGCTTTTTATCGGCACCTTTAAACGATTGGTGAAAAGCTCTGAATGAAGAAAGGGTCCCTCTTTTTCACAGGCCCAACCACAACCACTATTTATTATTTAATTATCTTATATAGATAAGGTAAGTGGTCTTCATTGGAACGGAACGATCTTTCAAAAATGTCTGTCATCGAAAAACCGTTTTTGCAGGTTTTGCGCGGGGAATGTCTTTCGCCACCGCCAATCTGGCTTATGCGTCAGGCAGGCCGCTATCTTCCCGAATATCGGGAGGTCAGAAAAAAAATTGGGAATTTTCTGGAGCTTTGCTACACACCGGAATTGGCCGTCGAGGTAACATTGCAGCCGATTCGGCGCTTTTCCTTTGATGCCGCAATTATTTTCTCGGACATTCTGGTTGTTCCCGATGCCCTTGGTCAGGAGGTTGCCTTTCGCGAGGGCGAAGGGCCGGTTCTGAAAAAACTGAACGACAAAGCGGATCTGAAAAAGCTTGTCTGGCAGGAAAGAAAGCTTGACCCGGTTTACGAGGCGATTGAAGAAACGCGACGCGAGCTTTCAGATGAAACCGCGTTAATTGGTTTTGCCGGGGCACCATGGACCTTGGCCGCCTATATGATCGAAGGCCGTGGCGGCGGAGGGTTTGAAAGGGCAAAACACTGGGCTGACGAGGCCCCAGATTCCTTTTCCGAATTAATGGCTATCCTGGTTGAAAGCGTTTCCCACCATCTTGTTCGCCAAATTGAATCCGGTGCGGATGCCATCCAAATTTTTGACAGCTGGGCAGGGCTTCTTTCGCCATCGCAATTTGAACGCTGGTGCCTTGCGCCAACTCAGGCTATTGTCAAAAAAATACGGAACGTCTTTCCAGAGGTACCACTTCTTGGTTTTCCCCGTGGCGTTGACCAGCATTATGAAATCTATGCCGAGACATGCGGTCTGGATGGGGTCAGCATCGATACGGATGTTTCGCCAAAATGGGCGGCAGAAAAGCTTCAGCCGAAGGTTTGCGTGCAAGGGAATTTAAGCCCAAAAACGCTGATTGAAGGCGGCCGAAACATGGATTTGGAAGTGGACGCCATTTTGGAAAACCTGGGCGACGGTCCTTTCATCTTTAATCTTGGCCATGGGGTTGATTTAAAAACACCGCCGGAACATGTCGCTGAACTTGTCGAGCGCGTTCGCAAGAAAGCGTAAACAAAAACGGATCACCAAATCTGGACGTGTCGATGACAAAGACAGCCGTTGTGCTTTTTAATCTGGGAGGACCGGACGGACCGCAGGCCGTGGCCCCTTTTCTTTTCAATCTTTTCAAAGATCCCGCCATTCTTCGTCTGCCACAACCCTTTCGCTATTTGCTGGCGAGATGGATTGCAAAACGCCGCACACGCCGTGCGCGGGCCATTTATGCCAAGCTTGGCGGGGGGTCGCCCATCCTTCCCCTAACGGAAAAACAGGCGGCGGCCCTGGCCGTGGCCCTTGAAAGCGACGAAGCCGACCACGAATACCGGGTCTTTGTTGCCATGCGCTACTGGCACCCGTTTAGCGCCGAGACGGCCGCAAAGGTCAAGGCCTGGTCCCCGGACCGGATCGTTTTGCTGCCCCTTTACCCGCAGTTCTCGACGACAACAACAGGCTCGTCCCTGAAGGCCTGGAAAAAAGCCTCGCGAAAGGCCGGTATTGATGCGCCGGCTCACGCCATTTGCTGTTATCCGTTGGCCGCAGGTTTTCAAAAGGCGGTGGCGGCGCTGTTGCACCAAGCGCGCGTCGGGAACAATGCGCGCGCGCGCGTGCTGTTTTCGGCCCACGGCCTTCCAAAGAAAATTATCGCCGGTGGCGACCCGTATGAATGGCAGATCAACGAAACCGTCAAGGGCATCGTTGCAGAACTTGGCGATCCGGCACTCGATTGGGTGGTCTGTTACCAGAGCCGGGTTGGACCGCTGGAATGGATTGGGCCTTCCCTGGATGACGAAATCGACCGGGCGGCGAGGGACGGCGTGCCGGTCCTGGTTGTTCCGGTGGCGTTTGTTTCTGAACATTCCGAAACCCTTGTCGAGCTGGACATCACCTATCGGGCGCTGGCGGAAAAGCGCGGCGTGCCGGCTTATGCACGTGTGCCGACCGTGGGCACAGAGGGGCCGTTTATTCAGGCCCTGGCCGGGCTTGTCCAGAACGCCTGCGCCCGCGCCACGCCGCTTGGCAGCGAGGGGGGGGAGCGAATTTGTCCGCGAAATTTTTCCGGGTGTTTAAATTTAAACACCCGGACGGGAAAGTAACGACCGCCAGGAAAGGAAACCGCAATGGAAGACGGGCTGATCGAGTTCTATGCGTGGATCAAGGCGCTGCACATCCTTTCGGTAATCGCCTGGATGGCGGGCATGCTTTATCTGCCGCGACTCTATGTCTACCACTGTGACGCGGCACCGGGTGGCGAGGCATCTGAAATGTTAAAAGTGATGGAGCGCCGCCTGCTTCGCGCCATCATCAACCCGGCCATGCTGGCCGCGTTTCTTTTCGGCGGGCTTCTGCTTTTGACGCCGCAACTGGTCGATTGGTCAACGGGGTGGATTTACGCAAAGCTTGCCCTTGTTCTGGCCATGTCGGGCTTTCATGGGTTTCTTTCGCGCTGGCGCAAAGATTTTCTGGAAGACCGCAATCCGCGGTCGGCAAAATTCTATCGACGCGCAAACGAAGTGCCGACGGTTTTGATGATTGGCATCGTCATCCTGGTGGTCGTCAAACCCTTTTGAGGGCGGCACGTCTGAAAAACGCCGGGGTCGAAAAATTCGGCGTTTGACTTCTCGCAAGGGCCTCGCTAGTGTTTTTTGAAGAGTGGAAGAAAGTCTCCACGCTTCTTCAGAAAATCGAAACGGCTTCCGGCAACCCTGCGGTCGCCTCTTTCCGTCCTCCCGATCCTTCCGGTCGCACCATTCTCCCTTCTGGCACTCGCCGCATCCCACCCGTGAAATGTAGATAATTCTATGAAATTACAGGAACTTAAGACAAAAGCCCCCGCCGATCTGTTGGCCTATGCCGAGGATCTGAAGATCGAGAATGCTGGCGCCCTGCGCAAGCAGGACATGGTCTTCGCCATCCTAAAGCAGCTTGCCGAGAACGATACGCCGATCTATGGCGACGGCGTTCTTGAGATTCTTCAGGACGGGTTTGGCTTCTTGCGCTCGCCCGAGGCAAATTACCTGCCCGGTCCGGATGATATTTATGTCTCTCCCAGCCAGATCAGACGCTTTGGTCTGCGCACGGGCGATACGGTTGAGGGGCAGATCCGGTCGCCGAAACATGGCGAGCGCTATTTTGCGCTTATCAAAGTCAACGCGATCAATTTCGACAAACCGGAATCCACGCGCCACCGCATTAATTTTGACAATTTAACGCCGCTTTATCCGGAAGATAAAATCAATCTTGAGATTAACGACCCGACGGTGAAAGACACGACCGCGCGCGTGATTGATTTGATCGCGCCGCTCGGCAAAGGCCAGCGCGCCTTGATCGTCGCACCGCCGCGCACCGGCAAAACGATGATGCTGCAAAACATCGCGCACGCCATAATGGAGAACAACAAGGACTGTTACCTGATCGTTCTTTTGGTGGACGAGCGGCCGGAAGAAGTGACAGACATGGCGCGTTCGGTACGCGGCGAGGTAATCAGCTCAACCTTTGACGAACCGGCGACGCGTCACGTGCAGGTTGCCGAGATGGTCATCGAAAAAGCCAAGCGCCTTGTTGAACACAAGCGCGACGTGATCATTCTTCTAGATTCAATCACACGTCTGGCGCGCGCCTACAACTCGGTCGTTCCTTCATCGGGGAAGGTGCTGACGGGTGGCGTTGATGCGAACGCGCTGCAACGGCCAAAACGATTCTTCGGTGCGGCACGAAACATCGAGGGCGGCGGGTCGTTGACCATCATCGCCACGGCGCTGATCGATACCGGATCGCGCATGGACGAAGTGATCTTCGAAGAGTTCAAAGGAACGGGGAACTCCGAAATCATTCTTGACCGGAAGCTTTCGGACAAACGCATTTTCCCCTCCATCGACATCACAAAATCGGGCACACGCAAGGAAGAGCTTTTGGTCGACAAGGGCCGCCTTTCAAAGATGTGGGTGTTGCGCCGTATTTTGACGCCGATGGGTGTAAACGACGCGATGGAATTCCTGCTGGGCAAGTTGAAAACGACGAAGAACAACGACGACTTCTTCGACTCGATGAACACATAAGCCCACCCGTTGCCGCATCGGACGGCGACGTCCGAAAATTCTTTTAAGGTTTTAAGATTGATGCGCCCATCGTTTGCCTTGCGGCGAGGGCCGTCTGGGCGCGCGCGGCTTCGCGCAACGGATAGCTGTGGCGAATGTCGATTTTAAAGACGCCTGCGTCGAGGGCGGCAAACATTTCGCCGGCAATGGCCAGCAGGTCTTTGCGCTTTGCAATATGGGTAAAAAGCGTCGGGCGCGTTAAAAAAAGCGACCCCTTGTTCATCAGGTCCAGGATTTCAAAGGGTGGCACCCGGCCGGAAGACTGGCCAAAACTTACCATCTTTCCCAAAGGCTTAAGACAATCGAGGGAGCCTTGGAAGCTGTCCTTGCCGACGGAATCGTAAACGACGGCCACGCCTTCACCCTTGGTGATGTCGCGGACGCGTTGGGAAAAATCTTCTTTCCGGTAGAGGATCGGATGGTCGCACCCATGGTCCAGGGCCAGCGCCGCTTTTTCTTCGTTGCCAACGGTGCCAATGACGCGCGCGCCCAGATGTTTTGCCCACTGGCAAAGGATAAGGCCGACGCCGCCGGCGGCCGCATGGACAAGGACCGTCTCGCCCCTTTTCACCCGGTGGGTGCGGCGTAGAAGATATTGTGCGGTCATGCCCTTGATCATCAGGGCGGCGGCGATGTCGCAAGAAATGGCGTCAGGCAACGGCACCAGTTCTGCCGCAGGGATACGTCGCCTTTCGGCATAGGCACCCTGGCGCGGGGTTGCATAAGCGACGCGGTCGCCGACCCGGATGTCACGCACGTCTTTGCCGACGGCCTCAACAACACCTGCCGCTTCAAGGCCGGGGATGGCTGGAAGGGTGGGGGCGGGGTAAAGGCCTTCGCGCACATAAATGTCGTGAAAATTAACGCCGATGGCTTCTTGTTTGATGCAGGCGTCTTCCGGACCGGGCGCGTCAATGGCGACAGGTTCCCACTGCAGAACGTCCGGCCCCCCGGGTTTGTGAAAACGGACGGCACCGGTTGGTTCGGACATGTTAGCTGAGATGTTCCTTCAGGAAGGCGCGCGAGCGCCGGCCCGCAAGCGCGGCTGCTTTTTCATCATAGGTAACGCCGTTTGTCCGCGCAAAGGCGTGATCGACGCCCGGATAGGCATGAAGGGTTACGCAATGATGTCGCCCAAGGGCTTCGGTAATTTCACCCTGAGCTTCCTTGGACACGAATTGGTCTTCTTCGGCGATGTGCAGCAACAGGGGCCGCAGGATGGCGTTGGCTTCGTCCAGGGCGGCTTCGATGCCGACGCCGTAATAGGCGACGGCACATTCCACGTCCGAACGGGTGGCCATCAGATAGGCAAGCTTGCCCCCAAGGCAATAGCCGACGGCGCCCGCCTTGCCGGTGCATTCGGGACGCTCGCGCAAACAAAAAAGCGTCGCGATTAAATCTTGAATGCCTTTGGCCTCGTGAAAGCCCTGGTAAAGGGCAAAGGCCCTGTCCCATTCTTCCTTGCTCTGATCTGTGAGCTGTACACCGGGTTCCTGACGCCAGAAAAGATCCGGACACAGCACGACAAAGCCTTCGGCGGCAAGGCGATCGGCACGGTCGCGCATTTCCTGATTGACGCCGAAAATTTCCTGAATCAGAACAAGGCCCGGCGCCCCGGTTGCCGGCACATCTGCGGGCGTTGCCAGATAGGCGGAAAATTCGCCTCCGTCCGAGGCCGGTATCGAAATTTCGCTCATGGCTTCCTCCTGGAAGGCCGGGTTTTTAAGCGCGGCCCGGTGACACCCTCGCGTTTCCGGAAAGGATATCTTGCCGCCCGGGTTTTGTCATCGGGCGCCTGGGGAGCGCTTGGGGGCTGCGCCATGGGGATCTTCCAATGCCAGCAGGCGGCGCTTTGTTGCCACGCCGCCCCTTGCGGAATAGCCGCCAAGGGCGCCATGGGCGCCAAGGACGCGGTGGCACGGGACCAGGATCGGGATCGGATTGCGCGCGCACGCCCCGCCAACGGCCCGTGGCCCGCTTTTCAGGGCTTTTGCCAGCTGGCCATAGCTACGGGTTTTGCCATGGGGAATTTTGGACATGGCGTGCCAGACGGTCTTTTGGAAGGCGGTGCCCGCCGGGGCCAGGGGCAAGTCAAAGTGTTGGCGGCGGCCCTGGAAATACGCTTCCAATTGCTGTTGCGCGCGGCGAAGCAGGGGCGTTGCTTCGGACGACCGGCCCGCCTTCCCGCGAAGGCCTTGCCAGCGGAGGCCGGTGATTTTTCCGCCCTCTTCAACGAGCGTGATGTGGCCGAGGGGCGATGGCATGGAAAGCTGCGGCATTTTTAATCTCCATCTTTTAAGGCGGCGGCCAGGGCGCTGGCGTCGGTGATCGCTGTGCTGCAAACCGGACCCCGGCAAAGATAGCAGGTGGCCTGACTCTTTTCGCGGTGTTTGCCCTTGGCCGGATGGGTGGGGGGCAAGGCCGCCGCATCGGCAACGACTTGGATGACGCGGTTGGGAAGCGAGACGGCGTGGATGGTTTGAAGCAGGGCTTGGGTGTCAGCGGCTGTTGGATCGCCAAGCACGGTGATTTGAAGGGCGCCATGGAGCAATTCGGACGCGTTTAGAAGAGTCGCATAGCCGGGCGGGTTTGCGACGGCGTCGCCGGCGAAGGCATGGATCACTTTTTGCGCGCGCGTCTTCATGGCGGCGTCGCCGGTCAGGTAAAAAAGACGCGTCAGCACGAAAGCCATCGCGCCGTTTCCAGAAGGCGTGGCGTTGTCGGCGCCGGGTTTTGGACGCGCAAACAATTCCGTCATGTCATCGGGCGTGAAAAAATACCCGCCCT
>CAYTAE010000023.1:0-12912 GCA_964435655.1 uncultured Rhodospirillaceae bacterium | reverse complement strand
ACGCGTTCGTGATATCGGGATGGTTGAGCCCGATGCCCGTGCAGAAAAGCTTTAGCCCCCCGCCGGAACCGGTGCTTTCGACGACGGGCGTTTTGAAATTCGTCGCCTGGCCGAATTCTTCGGCAACGGCAGTGGTAAAGGGAAAAACCGTCGAAGATCCGACGATTCGGATCTGGTCGCGGGCATTGGCGGCAAGGGCAGAGTTGGCGCCAAAGGCCACAAGAAGGGCGACAAGAAAAAACGTCCGCATTTTAGGACTCCTGATGCTTTGTAGGCTTGTGGAGGGCCGGTTTCAAATCGGGCCAGCCCGTGATCCTTACAGGCGTATCGGAGTTCTGTGACGGGTTTATGACAGTCTTTCGGACATGCGCTGTGATGCCTTTGGGGGCTTAGGATGGCCGTGCCGCCGCGTTGTCCACTATCGGTAGATAGACCGTAAAGGCGCTGCCTTTGCCGAGCGTGCTTTTGATAACCAGTCGGCCACGGTGGCGATTGGCAATATGTTTGACGATCGCCAGGCCCAGGCCGGTGCCACCCAGCTCACGCGAACGCGCCTGATCGACCCGGTAGAAGCGTTCGGTCAGGCGTGAAATATGCTCTGGCGCGATGCCCTCGCCTTCGTTTCGGACCGTGACGGCCAGGGCCGCGGCGCCAATGCCGGTTGTAGCGGCCTGGGTTTCAGAGACAATTGTGATCTGGACCGTTGTTCCCGTCTGGCCATATTTGATGGCGTTGTCGATTAGGTTCTGGAAAAGCTGGGTCAATTCGTCGCGATCGCCGGGGATCTCGGCAACGGCATCCGGGGCGTCTATCTCAAGGCGGATGTCGCGCGCTTTGGCGGCAAGGGACAGCATGTCGCAAACGGCTTTTAAAATGTCGGCAATCGCCACCATGCCCGAGGGCAGCGAATGTTCGTTCAGTTCGATCCGGGAAAGCGACAGCAGGTCTTCGACGAGGCGCACCATCCGCTTGGTCTGTGCATCCATGATGCCAAGGAAGCGCGCCTGCGCTTCTGCGTCATTTTTCGCAGGCCCCTGAAGGGTTTCGATAAAGCCGACGAGAGAGGAAAGCGGCGTGCGGAGCTCGTGGCTGACATTGGCGATAAAATCGACGCGGGTCTGTTCAAGTCGCTTCATCGCTGTCAGGTCATGGAGGCTGATGACCAGGGCGGTGCCGTCTTCGACGGGGCGCGCAAGCGAGATGATGCGGACAAGAAAATGCTGCATGCGTGGATAGGGCAACGTGAATTGGGCGGTGCGGTCCGAACGAGTCTCAAGGGCGATGTCGATTTCTTCGAGAAAGGCCGGATCGCGGACAATGGCGGCCAGGTCCTGGCCGATCGGGTCCATCGTGGCAAGGGTGCGCGCCGCCCGGTTTGCCTGGCGAATGCGGCGGCGACGGTCAACAAGAAGAAGCGGGTCCGGCAGGCTGTCGAGGATGACGGCGTTCGCCTCAGCCAGCGTCTCCAGCGCCGTGATCCGCCGTTCCTGCGAACGGCCAAGGGCCTCGACCGCCGAAAGAATGTCATTTGCCGCGCTATGGGCCTGCACGCCTGGTGGCGCCGGTTTGCCGCTGCGGGTCAGGTCGCCGATATAGGCGATGACCGCATCGAAATTGCCAAGATGATCGCGGACGAGGAAGGCCAGCGTAACCGCCGCCACGGTGGCGGCGAGGATGGCGGGCCAGAGCGCCAGTTCCCCCAGCAGAAACAGCAGCACCAGCACGCCCGTGCCGGGGGCGGCCATCACGGTCCAAAACAGAAACCAGCGCTGGGGAATGGTTCGTTGCGGACGGTGTTGCGCCATGTCGGGGCTTACTCGGCGGCGTGGGCAGCGAGCGCCGCCAGATTAACGATCTCGGAAACCGTCGCCCCCATATGGGCGATCTGTGCTGGCTTTGACAGCCCGGTCAGAAGCGGTCCGATGACGGTGACGCCACCAAGCTCCTGCGCAAGCTTCGATGCGATGTTGGCGCTGGACAGGTCTGGCATGATCAATACATTCGCCGAACCGGAAAGTTTGCAAAAGGGATAGAGCGCTCGAATCTCGGGGTTCAGCGCCACGTCCGGCGTCATCTCGCCATCATATTCGAAATTCACATTGCGGCGATCCAGCAGGCGTAGCGTTTCGCGTACGCGGTTGGCGCTTTCCGCCTTGCGGCTGCCGTAATTCATAAAGGAAATCAGGGCAACGCGCGGCTCATGCCCCCACAGGCGGGCGCTTTCTGCCGCCTGAACGGCGATGTCCGCCAGAATTTCCGGCGTCGGATTTTCGTGCACGGTCGTATCGGCAAGAAAAATCGTGCGGCGCGGCGCGATGATCACGGAAAGCCCAAAGACCTGCGAGCTTGGTTTCGGGTCCAGCACGCGGTGAATTTCCTTGTAGGAAACGGCATAGCTCCGGGTCAGCCCGGTGACCATTGCGTCAGCGTCTCCCAGCGCAACCATGCAGGCGGCAAACACGTTGCGGTCCTGGTTAACCATCCGCTGACAGTCGCGATAAAGCGCGCCGCTCCGTTGCAGGCGCGCATAGATATGGTCGGTGTAGCGCGAATTATTTTTGCTGAGCCGGGCGTTGTGAATTTCCAGATTGTCGGTGCCCCCAAGGCCCAGCCGTTCCATGGCTTCGGCAATCAGGGGGTCGCGGCCGATGAGGATTGGCGTGCCATAGCCGGCGTTGCGAAAGGCGATGGCGGCGCGGATGACTTTTTCTTCCTCGCCTTCGGCAAAAACAACCCGGCGCGGATTTTCCCGGGCGCGGTCGAAGATAAGTTGCAGGCTGGCGGCGGTTGAATCGAGCCGCGTGGCGAGTTCCAGATGATAGCTGTCGATGTCGACAATCGGTTTTCGGGCGACGCCCGATTCCATGGCCGCTTCGGCGACGGCGGCAGGAATGGTCGAGATGAGCCGGGGGTCGAAGGGGGACGGAATAATATAGTCGGGCCCGTATTGCAGGCGCCTGCCGGCGTATGCGGCGGCCACTTCGTCCGGCACGTCTTCGCGGGCGAGGTTGGCGAGCGCCTGGGCGGCGGCAATCTTCATTTCGTCGTTGATTGTGGAGGCGCGCACGTCAAGGGCGCCGCGAAAGATGTATGGGAAGCCGAGGACGTTGTTCACCTGGTTCGGGTAATCCGAACGTCCGGTGGCAATGATGGCGTCGTCGCGTATTGCTTGAACGTCTTCCGGTCGAATTTCCGGGTCCGGATTGGCCATGACGAAAAGAATGGGCTGGTCCGCCATGCTGGTGACCATGGCGCCGGTGACGGCGCCCTTGACCGAAAGGCCGAAGAAAACGTCCGCGCCTTTCATGGCGTCGGCCAGGGTTCGCGCATCGGTCTCGGCGGCGTGGGCCGATTTCCACTGATTCATTCCCGCCTCACGACCGCGATAGATGACGCCTTTTGTATCGCAAAGAAGGATGTTGTCTGGCTTGGCGCCCATCGCCTTGACCAGTTCCAGGCAGGCAATGCCGGCGGCGCCAGCGCCGTTCACGACCATTTTGATGTCTTCGATGTGCCGGCCTGTCAGGTCCAGCGCATTCAAAAGCCCCGCCACGGCGATAATCGCGGTGCCGTGCTGGTCGTCATGAAAAACAGGAATGTCCATCACGTCGCGCAGACGCTGTTCGATAATGAAACATTCCGGCGCGCGGATGTCTTCCAGATTGATGCCGCCGAAGCTGGGTTCCAGAAAACGGACGCAATTGACGAATTCGTCCACGTCCATGGTGTTGACTTCAAGATCGATGCTGTCGACATCGGCGAAGCGTTTAAAAAGAACCGCCTTGCCTTCCATAACGGGTTTTGAGGCGATGGCGCCAAGATTGCCAAGGCCAAGAACGGCGGTGCCATTGGAAATGACGGCGACCAGATTGCCCTTCGCCGTATAGTCATAGGCAAGGGCGGGGTCTTCGACGATCCGCTCGCAGGGCACGGCGACGCCGGGCGAATAGGCGAGGGACAGATCCCGCTGGGTCATCAGCGGTTTCGTCGGCGTGATTTCGATTTTGCCGGGCCGACCCGAAGCGTGGAAAAGCAGGGCTTCTTGGTCGGTGACTTTGTCTGTGTCGTCGGCCATATTTTCCTTGTACTTTCTTTTTTCCCGAACCCTTTGCGCACGAATCCGTCGCCCATGGGCGCGGAATTTCCTGTAAGCATAAGCCTGTGATCGTAAGGATGTGTGCGGGTGGCGTCAAAGCCAACCGGTAGCGGGGTTTGCGCTGGCCCGGTTGAAGCGCCTAGGGCCTGCGCATCAAGAGAAACAAGGGAGGGGGGTCTGCGCCGATGAGCCAATCGAAATCCGCCACCGTGACCCCCATGATCGCGCAATATCTGGCCCTTAAAGAGGCACATCCGAATTGCCTCCTCTTCTACCGGATGGGGGATTTTTACGAGCTTTTCTTCGAGGACGCCGTCAACGCGTCGGCCGCGCTCGACATCACGCTGACGAAACGGGGCAAGCATCAGGGCGACGATATTCCTATGTGCGGGGTGCCTGTGCATGCGGCGGATGCCTATCTTTCCAGGCTGATCCGCCGTGGCTTTAAAGTTGCCGTCTGCGAACAGGTTGAAGACCCGGCAATGGCCAAAAAACGAGGGCCAAAGGCGCTGGTCCGCCGCGATGTCACCCGCTTGGTGACCCAGGGCACATTGACGGAAGACGCCCTTCTCGATGCCCGTCAGCACAATTTTCTTGCGGCCATTGCGGAAGCGGAAAACACGTGTGCCGTTGCCTGGCTCGACATGTCGACCGGCGATTTTCATGTGCAGACAGCGCCCTTGGCCAAGCTTGCCGCCATTTTGGCGCGCATCGACCCTGGCGAAGTGCTGCTTTCCGACCAACTTTTCGGGCGCACCGCCCCCGGCGAGGGCGCGCGTGCGTCCCGTGCCGAACTTTCGCCTCTGCCGGATACGCGTTTTGACAGCGCCAGCGCCAAGCGCCGTCTTGAACAAATCTTCGATGTGCAGACCCTGGAAGGGTTTGGTGATTTTTCCCGCGCCGAGCTGGCTGCCTGCGGGGTTCTGATCGATTACGTTGCGCTGACCCAGAAAGGCAGCCTTCCCAGATTGTCGCCGCCAAGGCCCCTTCGGCCCGATGCGATGCTTGAAATCGACGCGGCGACGCGGCGCAATCTGGAGCTGACCCGAAGCCAGGCAGGTGGGCGCAAGGGGTCGCTTCTTGATGCAATCGACCGGACGGTGACGGGGGCGGGTGCCCGTCTGTTGGCTACGCGCCTGGCTGCCCCGCTGACCAATGTGGCGGCGATCGACCGACGCCTCGACATGGTGGGTTTCTTTTTTGAGGACCGGGCGCGCTGCGACCGTCTGCGCGAGATTTTGCGGGGATCGCCGGATCTTGAACGCGCGTTGTCGAGGTTGACCCTTGGGCGCGGTGGGCCCCGGGATCTGGCGGGCATTCGCGATGCGCTGGCTTTAATTCCGGCCATTCGCGAGGTCCTTTCCGGCGACAATTTACGCGGGCCTGCCGAAGGCCTCACCGATACCGTGGTGGCGTTAGGCAGTCACGGCGATGTTGTTGCCGATCTTGAAAAGGCCCTGGGAGCGGATTTGCCGGCGTTCGTTCGCGATGGCGGGTTTATCGCCACGGGCTATTCCCCGGAACTCGACGAAACGACAAGCCTGCGTGACGAAGGCCGCCACCGGATCGCCCAGATGCAGAACGCCTATGTCGAAAAAACCGGCATCGCCGCCTTAAAAATTCGCCACAACAACATCCTTGGCTATTTTGTCGAGGTGCCGTCGGTTCACGCGGCAAAGCTGCTCTCGCCGGACAGTGGTTTCCTCCACCGTCAGACCATGGCAAACGCGGGCCGCTTTACGACGGTCGAACTTTCCGATCTTGAAAACCGCATTCGCCAGGCCGGCGACCGGGCGCTGGCGCTGGAAAGTCAATTGTTCGACGCGCTGGTTGCCGGGGTTGTGCAACGGGCCAATGCCATCGCCGAGACGGCGACGGCGCTCGCCGGCCTTGATGTGGCCTCGGCGCTTGGCGAGCTTGCCGTTCAGCGTCGCTATGTGCGTCCGCAGGTTGAAGAAGGGCTGGCTTTCCAGATTGATGGCGGCCGCCATGCCGTGGTCGAACAGGCCCTTGAACGCGATCACGCGGGCGGCTTTGTTGCAAATGCGTGCGATCTGGGCGAAGGCAACCGCCTATGGTTGGTAACGGGGCCAAACATGGCGGGCAAAAGCACGTGTCTTCGCCAGAACGCCCTGATCGTTATTCTCGCCCAGATGGGGGCGTTCGTACCGGCGAGCGCGGCCCGCATCGGCGTTGTTGATCAACTGTTCAGCCGTGTCGGCGCGGCGGACGATCTGGCGCGCGGGCGTTCCACCTTCATGGTCGAAATGGTCGAGACGGCGGCCATTCTTCACCAGGCCGGGCCTCGGGCGCTGGTTATTCTCGATGAAATCGGCCGTGGCACGGCGACCTTCGACGGGCTGTCGATTGCCTGGGCGACGATTGAACATCTTCATGATGTGAATCGCGCACGCGCCCTTTTTGCCACCCATTACCATGAGCTGACGGCCCTTGCTGCGAAACTGGAAAATCTTTCCTGCCATACGATGCGGGTCAAAGAGTGGCAGAACGATGTCATCTTTCTGCACGAAGTGACCGCAGGCGCGGCAGACCGTTCCTATGGGGTTCATGTGGGTCGTCTGGCGGGTCTGCCGGAGGCGGTTGTCCGGCGCGCCGACGAAATTCTAAAAACCCTCGAAGCGGAAGAAGGCAAAAGCACCCTTGCACGTCTGGGCGATGATTTACCGCTTTTCCGCGATCCGGCCGTTGCCCAAATGCCTTCTGCTGTTGACGCCCTGCTTGACGAGACGCATCCCGACGCGTTGACGCCGCGCACGGCTTTGGAGCTTATTTATCGGCTGAAGGCGGCACGCGACGAATAGGGAATTTTTACTTTATTTAGCTTACTCTAAAACTCTTACGGCGATTCTGCCGACACAAAAGGCCCAGGCGGATGGGAAAGACAATCGAAGCGGCCGTGCAGCGGGAAGTCCTGGTGGCGGCGCTGGAAGCGATCCACCAGAAGGAATCAAATGCGGACAAGCTTCGCGCCTGCGTGCTTGAAGAATTGCGCGCCTGCCTTGTGGAGATGCAGAAAAAATTACGTGCCCGTTTTGAGGCCGGCGAAAACGGTTTTGATATTGCCCAGGCGCAAAGCCAGTCCCTCGACATTCTGCTTCAGGTTTTGCATGGTTTTGTGACCGACCGTCTTTTTCGCGTCGCCAATCCGACCCGCGCCGAACATCTCGCCATTGTTTCCGTCGGCGGCTATGGGCGTGGTGAACTTGCGCCTTGTTCGGATCTCGATTTGCTGTTTCTGCTTCCCTACAAGAAAACGCCTTTTAGTGAACAAGTTATCGAATATCTGCTTTATCTGCTGTGGGACCTTGGCTTGAAGGTCGGCCATTCGGTCCGTTCCGTCGACGAATGCATACGTCAGGCAAACGCGGACGCGACCATTCGCACGACCCTTCTGGAATCGCGTTTTATTGCTGGCAGCGAAGCGCTTTACCAGGATTTGCACGCGCGCTTTTTTCAGGATTTGTCGCCGGCGACGGCAGCGGATTTTGTCGAAGCAAAGCTGGCCGAGCGCGATGCCCGTCATCAGCGCCTGGGCGAATCGCGCTATGTGCTGGAACCGAACATCAAGGAAGGCAAGGGCGGCCTTCGGGACTTGCATACGCTTTTCTGGATTGCCAAGGCCGTTTACCGGGTGGAAGACCCGGACGACCTGGTGCTGCTTGGTGTGCTGACAACCCAGGAGGCGGCGCGCTTTGATCAGGCGCTCCGTTTTTTCTGGAACGTGCGTTGCCATCTTCATTATCTTATGGGCCGGGCGGAAGAACGTTTGACGTTCGACATGCAGTCGGAAATTAGCCGCAAGATGGGCTATGTGGATCGTGGCCATGTGCGTGGCGTTGAACGTTTTATGAAGCGGTATTTTCTGGCGGCAAAGGATGTGGGCGATCTGACGCGAATCTTTTGCGCATGTTTGGAGGCCCAGCAAAAGCGCCCGCCCCGTTTTCGTTTTCCGTGGCAATCTTCGTCGCGCATTGCAGAGTTTGTTGTTGAGAGCAACCGCCTCAACATCGCGGACCCGGCCGTCTTTGAAAAAGACCCATTGTGTTTTCTGAAACTGTTTCATGTCGCCCAGGCGGAAGGCCTGGACGTGCATCCCTACGCGCTTCGCCTGATTACGCAGAACTTGCGTCGCATCGATCGTAATTTGCGGCAAGACCGGGAAGCGGCGCGCCTGTTTCTTGAAATTCTTACTTCGAAAAAAGACCCGGCGCGTGCGCTCAGGCGAATGAACGAGGCGGGCGTGCTTGGACGCTTTCTTCCGGAATTTGGAAGGATTGTCGCCCAGATGCAATACAACATGTACCACACCCATACGGTGGACGAACATTCAATCCTTGCGATCAACACGCTGTCTGGAATCGAACAGGGGCGATTCAAAGAGGTCATGCCGCTTTCCTCTGAGATCGTTCACAAGGTTCTTTCGCGGCGTGTTCTTTACCTTGCGACGCTGTTTCACGACATTGCAAAAGGACGGCCGGGCGATCATTCCATTGTTGGTGCCGAAATCGCCGTCCGTATCTGTCGCCGCCTTTACCTTTCGGAAGAGGAAACGGAAAACGTTGCCTGGCTTGTGCGCAACCACCTTGTGATGAGTACGACGGCCTTCCAGCGCGATACAAACGACCCCGAGGCAATTCAGGCCTTTGTCGATGTTGTGCAGTCGCCGGAACGGCTGCGACTTCTTCTGCTGCTTACCGTCTCGGATATTCGCGCCGTTGGGCCGAATGTCTGGAACGCGTGGAAGGCGTCGCTGCTGCGTGTGCTGTATTTGCACACAGAAGAAATCATGTCCGGCGGTCTTATGACGCAAATGACAGAAGCGCGCGTCGCGGCGGCCCTGAAAGATTTGCGCGCGGGCCTCGCGGATTGGACCGACACCGAATTCGACGCATTTATCGAACGCGGCGCTGCGGCCTATTGGCTGGCTTATCCTGCGAAGATGCTGGTGCGTCAGGCGCGGCTTATGTTCGCGGCGGACGAAACCAAAACGCCGCTTACCGTGCATAGCTATGTGGATGTGGCTCGCGACGTGACGGAAGTGACAATTTACGCGGGCGATCACCCCGGCCTTTTTTCCAGACTTGCTGGCGCGCTTTCGCTTTCTGGTGCAAACATCGTTGATGCCAAAATATCGACGATGAAGAACGGCATGGCGCTTGATACGTTCTGGCTTCAGGATGCCAACGGCAAAGCGTTTGAAAAGCCGGATTTGACCGAACGCCTTTTGACGCGCATCAAACAAACCCTGGCGGGGGATATTCTGCCGACGCAGGAATTGGCGCGTCAAACCAATCTTTCCAGTCGGACGCGGGTGTTCAAGGTTGCGCCCAGGGTTTTAACCGACAATGGCGCCAGCCATCATTTTACGGTGGTCGAGGTCAACGGCCGCGACCGGCCCGGTTTGCTTTATGACGTGACGCGTGCGTTGAGCGGTCTAAGCCTGCAGATCGCCAGCGCCCATGTCACCACCTATGGCGAGCGCGCGGTCGATGTCTTCTATGTAAAGGACATCTTCGGCATGAAGGTCGAGCACGAAATGAAACAAAAGCAAATCCGGGAAACGTTGGTTGCGGCCATTGAGGGGTGGGAAACCCGGGCCGAGGCGGCGGTTGCAGCGGCTGGAAAATAGGGCCGCGCTTTCGCTTCGCCTTTCAAGATGGTTAAAAATCCGATATCTATCAAGGCCATGGCGCTTTTTCGCTCAATTGCCACCGTTGGTGGTTATACGCTGATAAGCCGCGTGCTGGGGTTTATCCGCGACATCTTGCTGGCAGCCATCCTTGGCGCCAGCGTCGTTGCGGACGCGTTCTTCGTGGCGTTCAAACTGCCGAATTTCTTCCGCCGGCTTTTTGCGGAGGGGGCTTTTAACGCTGCTTTCATTCCGATGTTTGCCGGCCTTCTCGAAAAGAAAGGCCGGGACGAGGCCCGGCGCTTTGGCGAAGAAGTGCTGTCGGTGCTGCTGGTCATTCTTGTGCTGTTTGTTGCCCTTGCCGAGATGGGGATGCCGTGGCTTCTTTACCTGCTGGCGCCGGGTTTTGTGGATGACCCGACGCGCTATGAGCTGACAACGCTGTTTGCGCGCATTGCCTTTCCCTACCTTCTTTTTATCTCCCTCGTTTCGCTGATGGGGGGTGTGTTGAATTCCCTTGGCCGCTTTGCGGCCGTTGCCGCAACGCCGATTTTGCTAAATTTAGTGCTGATCGGAAGTTTGCTGGTGCTGGCGAAATTCACGGCCACGCCCGGCCATGCCCTTGTGATTGGGGTGGCGGTGGCGGGGCTTGGCCAATTCCTGTGGCTGGTGGTTGCGTTGTCGCGTACCGGCATGAGCCTGCATTTGCGACGCCCGCGGCTGACGCCGGACGTGAAACGGTTTTTGCGTCTTCTGGCGCCCGGCGCGGTCGGGGCCGGGATTGTGCAGATCAATTTGTTTATCGACATCGTGTTGGCCTCGCTGCTTCCCGCAGGCGCCATTTCCTACCTTTATTATGCGGACCGGCTCAACCAGCTTCCCCTCGGCGTTGTTGGCATCGCTGTTGGTACGGCGCTGTTGCCGTTGCTGTCCCGCCAACTTCGCGCCGAGGACCGGGACGGTGCGAATGCCAGTCAGAACCGGGCCATTGAAGCCGCTCTTTTCCTGACATTGCCGGCGGCCGTTGCGCTCTTTCTCTTGAGCGGGCCGATCCTGCATGTGCTTTTCGAACGTGGCGCCTTTGGGCCGGCAGAAACGCGCGCGGCGGGTGCCGCTCTTGCGGCTTACGCGGTGGGCCTGCCGGCCTATGTGCTCATCAAGGTGCTGGCACCGGCCTATTTTGCACGTCATGACACGAAGACGCCGGTAAAGATTGCCGGCATTGCCGTTGTGATGAACATCGTTTTGAGCGTCGCGCTCATGATCCCCTTTGCCCATGTGGGCATCGCCCTGGCAACGGCCATCGCGTCCTGGTGCAATGCCGGCCTGCTGATCTTTGGCTTAACGCGACGCGGCGATTTGTTTTTTGATGCGCGGTTAAAGCGGCGTCTGCCGCGTATCGGCGTTGCCTCGGCGGCGATGGGCGGCCTGGCCTTCGGTGCGGCCGAGATGCTGGCGGTCCCTTTTGCCGGGGGGGAAGGGATGCGCGCGGTGGCGTTGGGCCTGCTCGTCGGGGGTGGTTTTGGAGCCTATGGCGTTCTGGCCTATTTTCTAGGCGCGTTCGAAAAAGGCGATTTGAAAAAGCTGTTTCAAAAAAAGGCCGCTTGACCGGCCATCGGCTTGCAGGGAAAGTGCGCGCGCAGGAGTAAAAGACATGAAACGTATTTTTTCCGGCGTGCAGCCTACGGGCAATTTGCATCTCGGCAATTATCTGGGCGCCATCCGAAACTGGGCGGCGCTTCAGAAGGACTTTGACTGCCTGTATGGCATTGTCGATCTGCACGCCCTGACCATGCCCCAGGAGCCCGACGCGCTACGCGCCCATACCCGCGAGGTGACGGCGGCCTTCATCGCGTCGGGCATTGATGCGAAGCATTGCGCGATTTTCAATCAAAGTGCCGTCCCCGGTCACAGCCAGTTGGCCTGGCTGCTCAGCTGCATGACGCCGCTCGGCTGGCTCAACCGCATGACCCAGTTCAAGGACAAGGCGGGCAAGCGTCGGGAACAGGCCGGGCTTGGGCTTTACGCCTATCCGGTGTTGATGGCAGCGGATGTCTTGTTGTACCGGGCGACCCATGTGCCGGTCGGCGAAGATCAAAAACAGCATCTGGAACTTGTCCGCGACATTGCTGGGGCCTTTAACCGTCGCTATGGAGTCGAATATTTTCCCTTGCCGGAACCGCAGATTTTTGGGGCGGCGACGCGGGTGATGAGCCTGCGCGACGGCACGGCGAAAATGAGCAAATCGGACCCGTCCGACTATTCGCGGATCAACCTCACCGACGATCGCGACACCATTGCCCGGAAAATCCGCAAGGCAAAGACGGACCCGGAACCCCTGCCGGACGATCCGAAGGGGTTGGAGGGTCGCCCGGAAGCAGCCAATCTCATCGGTATTTATGCGGCCCTGGCAGGCCTGGACCGGGCCGTGGTGATTGAACGCTTTGCCGGGTCGCAATTCTCAGCCCTCAAAGAGGATCTGACGGCGGTTGCAATCGACGTGCTGGGACCCATCGGCGAGGAAATGAGCCGTTTGATGAAAGATCCTGGCGCGGTGGATGCAATCCTTCGCGAGGGTGCCGAACGGGCAGGGGCAATTGCCGAGCAAAACCTGGCCGAGATCGATGACATCATCGGGCTTTTGCACACCTGATCGAGGTTTCGCGCGCGCGGGGTTTTTCCGCCCGCCATTTTCTTTCTCTTTATTTCTGTGGGCGTATAATTTGGGCTTGCCCTGGCAGGGTTTCGGGGCCTATCTCTTTTTAACGCGTATGTGCGGCCGCCAGATGTAGGCCAGATGCAAATTTACCTTCCCATTGCCGAAATGTCGGTGAACGTCTTTCTCCTCCTTGGGCTTGGGGGGGTGGTCGGCTTTCTTTCGGGCCTGTTTGGCATTGGCGGCGGGTTTTTGATGGCGCCGCTCCTGATTTTTCTCGGCATTCCCCCCGCAGTGACCGTGGCGACGGAAGCCAATCAGATCATTGCCTCTTCGGTTTCCGGCGCCCTTGCTCATTGGCGGCGCAAAAATGTCGATATCAAGATGGGGCTTGTGCTGCTTGCTGGCGGCCTGCTTGGTTCGACCGTGGGTGTGGGGCTGTTTTCCATCCTGCGTACCCTGGGTCAGATCGACCTCGTGATTGCCATTTCCTATGTTCTCTTTCTTGGG
>CAYTAE010000022.1:0-13014 GCA_964435655.1 uncultured Rhodospirillaceae bacterium | reverse complement strand
TACGAACTGGAACCTGCACCGGGAACAAAAACATCACGCGTCATCGGCCTTTCCGATGATATTGCGCGTTCGATGAGCGCGGTTTCCGTTCGCATCGCCGTTGTGCCTGGACAAAATGTCATCGGCATTGAGTTGCCCAATGCGGAACGTGAAATGGTTTACCTCCGCGAACTGCTTGCCTCGTCTTCGTTCGAACGCAACAGCACCCAGGGCCTGACGCTTGTTCTTGGCAAAGACATCGGCGGCAGCCCCATGATGGTCGACCTTGCACGCATGCCGCATCTTCTGATTGCAGGGACGACGGGGTCCGGAAAATCGGTGGCGATCAACACGATGATTCTGTCCCTGCTGTACCGGCTGTCGCCCGAGCAATGCCGCCTGATTTTGATCGATCCAAAAATGTTGGAACTTTCCACCTATGCCGACATTCCCCATCTTCTGCACCCGGTTGTCACCGAACCGGCAAAGGCCGTCGTCGCGTTGAAGTGGGTCGTACGCGAAATGGAAAACCGTTATCGCAACATGTCGAAACTGGGCGTGCGCAACATCGACAATTACAACGTCCGCGTCGCAGAAGCGAAAAAGAAAGGCGAAGTCCTGACGCGAACGATACAAACCGGCTTCGACACGGAAACCGGAAAACCGATTTTTGAGGAACAGCCGATCGACCTGACGCCGCTTCCCTATATCGTCGTCGTCGTCGATGAAATGGCCGACCTGATGTTGATCGCCGGCAAGGACGTTGAAATGTCCATTCAGCGCCTTGCCCAAATGGCGCGCGCCGCAGGCGTTCACCTGATCATGGCAACTCAGCGACCTTCCGTAGACGTCGTGACCGGCACGATCAAAGCAAACTTCCCGACACGCATCAGTTTTCAGGTAACGTCGCGGATCGACAGCCGCACGATTCTCGGCGACCAGGGTGCCGAACAGCTGCTTGGTCATGGCGACATGCTTCTCATGACAAATGGCGGTCGCCTGACTCGCATTCACGGCCCCTTCGTCAGCGACGAAGAGGTCGAGCGGGTCGTCTCCTTCCTAAAACAGCAACGCGAACCCGTCTATATCGAAGAAGTTACAGCAGAGGAAGACGGCTTCAACCCCGACCTTGAAGGCGGCGGTGACGATATGTATGCCCAGGCTGTTGCCCTGATCCGCCGCGAACGCAAGGCATCGACAAGCTTCATTCAACGGCACCTACAAATCGGCTACAATCGAGCTGCGCGGATCATGGACCAGCTGGAATCCGACGGCCTGGTCAGTCCCGCCAACCACGTTGGCAAACGCGAAGTGTTGATCGACAATGCCGGTGCGGTTGCTTCGTAACGCCATTCGCTAGAGGCGGATTTTAATTTGCGTGCCTTGCGTGCCTTTTTTGTCTTGGCCCTTGTCATCGGGCTTGCGGCCCCGGCGACGGCGCCCGCAACCGCACGAACCGAATATGTGCCCGAATTGCAGGCGGCGATTGCCAAGGCCGAGGCCTATCTCAACCGCATCACAACGCTCCACGCCCGCTTTATCCAGGTGGGACCAAATGGCGAGATGGCCGAAGGCGATTTGTACCTTGCTCGACCGGGCCGCATGCGCATCGAATACGATCCGCCGGTGCCGCTTCTTCTGATTGCCGCCGATGACTGGCTGGCCTATCAAGACAAAGAGCTGAAAGAGGTGACCTATCTGCCGCTTTCCTCAACGCCGGCGACGTTCCTGCTTCAGGAAAAAATACGTCTTGGCGGCGACATCACGGTGACAAAAGCCGAAAAGACACCCGGCGCCACCCGCATCTGGCTTGCCCGGACGGACGATCCGGAAGCAGGCACCCTGGCCCTTGTGTTCAGCGATGCCCCCTTTGCCCTGCGACAATGGGACGTGACCGATTCCCAGGGGCTGACAACCCAGGTCGGCCTGTTGAACGCGGAATTCGGCAAAAATTTTGACCCAAAGCTTTTTGAACTTCGCAACCCCTATAAGAAACGAAAAGCGGGGCCGCGGCGGCGCTAGACTCCCTTCGCCGGCCCTTTGGTTTCATGTCTGAAAATTTTCGTTCCATCCCCCATGAAAAAGCCGAAGCAAACACCGTGCTTCGCCCGAACGGTGTGCGCCTGAAAATCTACCGGCTGGTTGGGCCGGTTCAGGACGGGCCGGCTCTTCTTTTCGGCCATGCAAACGGCACCGCCGCCGGCTCGTACATCCACCTGTTGGAAGAACTTGCGCGCCGGGTTACCGTTTTTGCCTTTGACGCTCGAGGGCATGGCGGCTCCTCGGCACCGGTAACGAATATTGCCGCCGATTACAGTTTGGAAAATTTTACAAACGATCTGGAAGCCATCGCTCAAACCGTGCGAGACGAAACCGGCAACGCCCCCTTTTATTACGCGGCCCATTCTTTGAATGCGGCGGCCTCGTTGCGCCTGGGTGCACGTGCCGGACATGTTCCCTGGCGGGATAGCGTTCTTTTCGAACCTCCGGCTTTTCCACCCATCTCCCATCCCTTGCGCGCCCTTGCCGAAGAACGCACAAAACGCATCGTAAAACTTACCCGCAACCGGCGATCGCGCTGGCCAAGCCCGGAAGCCTTTGTCGAGGCCCAGGAGAAAAAACCCCTTTTCGAAAACTTCGAAACAGGCCGCCTTCTTGATTACGCCCGGGCGAATCTGGAACCCACCGGCGAGGGCGACACGACGCTTGCCTGCCCGCCGGAAATCGAAGCGGCAATTTTTTCCTCGCATCAAAATGCAATCACTTATGACGGGCTTGTGGATTTTCCCATGCCGGTTCGTTTTGTTGCCAGCGCGTCCGACTTAGACGATGGCACAAACTGGATCGCGCGCATCGCGCCTGAAGTCGCCAAACGGGTTTCCGGCAGCACCCTTCATGTCGTAAAAGATACCGGTCACCTTCTTCCCTTCGAAGCCACGGCAAGCGTACGCGATCATATCCTTGCCATGCTTCCTTAAATTTTGGGTCTGCAATGGTCACGTTAGTCAGCTGGAATGTAAATTCCGTTCGCCTGCGACTGCCTCATATCGAACGCCTGATCAAAGAGACAAAACCGGACATTCTTTGTTTTCAGGAAATAAAAGTGGTGGACGAACTTTTCCCGCGCGATTTTTTTCAGAACGCCGGGTTTCCCCATGCTGTCATCCGCGGCCAGAAAGGCTATCACGGCGTTGCCATTCTCTCTCGACTGCCCATTGTCGCCGCCGGTGGCCGGGAATGGGCAGGAAAAGACGATCGCCGCCATGCCATTGCCACGTTCAAAGGCGGCATCGATCTGCATAATTTCTACGTGCCGGCCGGAGGCGACGTGCCCGACGTTTCGAAAAACCCGTCCTTCGCCCACAAGCTTGCCTTCCTGAAAGAAATGGCCGCCACCTTTACAAAAGAAAATACGAAAAAGCGGCGCGCCATTCTGGTCGGGGATTTAAACGTCGCCCCCCTTGAAACCGATGTGTGGTCTCATCGTCAGCTTCTGCGCGTGGTGAGCCACACGCCGATAGAAACCGAGCACCTTGCGCGCGTACAGGCCAGTGGCGATTGGGTGGATGCCGTCCGCCAGTTTATTCCGGAAACGGAACAGGCCTATAGCTGGTGGAGTTACCGCGCGCGCGACTGGGCGGCGTCGAACCGTGGCCGGCGGCTTGACCATATCTGGGTCACGCCGCCCTTAAAGAAAAAGCTGCAATCTGCGGAAATTTTAAAAGACGTCCGGGGATGGGAACGACCGTCCGATCATGCGCCGGTCGTCGTGCGGTTCAACTGGCCGAAATAGATTTGGCCGATCAGATGTTCAGGCAATACCCGCCCGCTTCCGTCACCAAAATGGCGGCGTTGGCCGGATCTTGCTCGATCTTCTGACGAAGCCGATAGATATGGGTTTCCAGGGTGTGTGTCGTCACGCTGGCATTGTATCCCCAGACCTCACTCAACAACACGTCCCGGCTGACGACCTTTTTGCCCACCCGGCAAAGATATTTGAGAATGGCGGCCTCTTTATCCGTCAGGCGGATCGTCTGGTCGTCCGCCTGCAATTGCCGCAGGCTAGGCTGAAAACGATACGGCCCGATGGTAAAAACGGCGTCCTCGCTTTGCTCATGCTGACGAAGCTGGGAACGGATGCGCGCCAGCAGAACGCCAAGCTTAAAGGGCTTCGTGACATAGTCGTTCGCGCCGGAATCAAGGCCGAAGATCGTGTCCACCTCTGAATCGGCACCGGTCAGCATGATGACCGGCGTCAACACACCCGACCGGCGGATAAGCTTGCACACCTCGCGCCCGTCCATGTCGGGCAGGTGAACGTCGAGAAGGATCAGATCGTGATGCCCCTGCTTGACGGCGCGAAGGGCTTCGGCCCCATCCGCCGCCTCATCAACTTCAAATTCCTCGTGAAGCTGAAGTTGCTCGGCCAAAGACTGACGCAACGCCGCGTCGTCTTCGATCACGAGGATGCATTTCCCCGCTTTTGTCTGCACGAACGTTCCCCCCCCCAAGATGGCTCTTTTTTTCAGGCTACCAGTTCTAACATAGTTTTGCCGCCGTCGACCGTCGCGGCAAAAAGCCATCGGCAGTTTTTGCCCGATCCGGCAACCACGTCACCCACTCCCCGACTGGGATTTTTACAACCTATTCTTTTCAAAGCCTTTTTTTAAATTCTCCCTTGGCACCCTCCTTGCTTCGATAAGGAGGAAAACGCGAAAGGCCCTTATGATCGAAACCATCACCGTACGACCACCCCCCACCCGGCCTGCCCCCGTCGCACCAGCGATGGGCCGGGGCCAGGCCGCCTTGCCCAAAATTGCACCGGCGACACCTGCCGCATCGGTTGAGACCGCGTCTACCGAAAAGACGGGCTTCTCCCTTTGGGGCGACGATGGCTTCGGCTTCGGCGATTTTTTAGATGCCATCAATCCATTGCAGCACATTCCCATTCTTGGGACGCTTTACCGTGAGGTCGTCGGTGACGACATTGGCGTCGCGTCCAAACTTGTCGGCGGCGCATTGTTTGCCGGCATTCCGGGCCTGATCGGCTCGGCGGTAGACGCTGCCTTCGAAGCCGTCTCGGGCAAAGACATCGGCACCACCGCCCTGGCCCTTGTCGGACTTGGACGGGAAGACCGCGCCGATGGCACCGTCGCCACCGCCCCGGCCGCCACCCAATTTGAAAATCCCCTCGCTCTGCGGACCCAGACCGATGGCCGTGAGCCGACAGCCCAAGCCTTGAAGGCCCCGGCTGCCGCGGTGGCGGCGCAAAATTTTGCCCTTCGTTTCGATTACGAAACAGGCGCGTATCGCCACGGGCAACGCCTGCTTTCCCAACACAGGCCTACTTTCGAAACAAGCGCTTAAGTCGGAATTCCGTTTGCGGATTTGGGGGATGGGCGCGCGCAAGCTATAAGCCTTGCCATGGACCTTCTTGTTTTTGCGAACGGCGTTGCGATGTGGGGAAAAACGCGCTTTTGCTGCGCCCTGGGCCGCGAAGGCGTGACGACGGCAAAACGTGAAGGCGATCATGCAACGCCAACGGGCGAATTCCCCTTCCGCCGCGTTCTTTACCGGGCCGACCGCCTGACCTTGCCCAAAACACGCCTTCCCATTGCCCCCATCTGCCCCCAGGACGGCTGGTGCGATGCCCCACAACACAAAGCGTACAACCGGCCCATCACCTTTCCCTTCACGGCCAGCGCCGAACGCCTGTGGCGGGCGGACGCGCGCTACGATCTGGTGCTGATCCCGGGCCACAATGACGCGCCACCGCATTCCGGAAAGGGCAGTGCGATTTTCATCCACCTGGCCGGTGCCGGTTTGCCACCAACCGAGGGCTGCGTTGCCTTCACCCTTGCCGATCTCCAGAAAATTCTGAGCGAAGCCGACAGCGCGTCCAGGCTTTGCATTTCCGCCCAGGCGCTTTCGCCCTGACCGCAAATCCCTGACCACAAGCCGTTTTTGCCCCAAGTATGGCTATAAGGGCCTTGGGTATGACCGCAGGCCATCCCCGCCCTGTTATTGGTGCATATGCTGGTATATAAGCGTTTTTTGCCCAATTGCAGGCGCCACAGGTATGGCCGCCCTTGCCGCCTTAGGTATGGCTTTGGGGGCCTTCGGTCCGGCGCCGCCCGAAGATATTTGTGCCAATGCGCACATGGCTGGCGCCGAAAGCCAGCGCCGTTTCGTAATCCGCGCTCATGCCCATGCTTAACCCCAAAAGCCCGTTCCGACGCGCGGCCTCGTGAAGCAACGCAAAATGCAGGGCCGGTTCGGCGGAAGCCGGTGGAAGGCACATCAGCCCTTCAATCCCAAGGCCAAGCCGGTCCCGGCAGAGCGCGAGAAAAGCATCAATGTCCGCCGGGGCAATGCCCCCCTTCTGGGCTTCCTCGCCGGTGTTGACCTGCACGAAAAGACGCGGCGGGCGGCAGGTGCCTTGCGCGACCTCCCGGGCCAGCGCTTCCGCCAACTTCGCCCGGTCCAGGGTTTCGATCACATCGAAAAGAGCGACGGCCTGCTTGACCTTGTTTGTCTGCAACGGACCGATCAGGTGAAGCTCAACATCTGCAAAATCCTGACGCAGGGTCGGCCATTTCGCGTGCGCCTCCTGAACACGGTTTTCGCCAAAGACCCGCTGACCTGCCGCCAAGGCGGCGCGAATGGCGTCTTCGGGCACATGTTTCGTTACCGCAACGAGAACCGGTGCGGCTTTTACCAACCGCAGGGGGCTTGGCGTTGCGGCGATGGCGGCGCGAAGGTCGCTCGTCCGTTGCGTGATTTCCGCCGGCGTCGCCGGGCTTTGCAGATTTTCCACCGCCATGGCAGGCTGTTTCCTTATCTTTTGTCTTTTGTATCTTTTGCTTGAGGCCGCATCTTTTCCCTCGGATGAAACGTAAGGATAGAAAAGTCGTGCCGGGGATACCACCAAATCGCACCTGCCTGCTCCGCCTTGGCGGGTTCCAAGCAAAACCGCACCGACACGCCTGGCCACATCTGCCGCCGCTGATCCACCTGACCGATGCAGCCCGCTTTCCCGACCCCCTGCCCATTGCGGCCCGGCTTCCCCGGGAAAGTTTGGTTGTTTTTCGCCATTATCAAACCGCCGGACGACGCGAACTGGCCCATCGTCTTGCCACCTTTTGCCGATCACGGGGACTGCGCTTTCTTGTCGCAGGCGACGCCGCCCTTGCCGTGGAAACCCACGCCGACGGCCTGCATTTGCCGGAATGGCTGGCGCGCGGGCCGATAAGCCGAGGCTGGGCCTGGGGTCGGCGGAAACCCGGCTGGCTGCTGACGGCGGCGGCCCATTGCGAGGCATCGCTTGCGCGCGCCGCACACGCCGGCGCCGATGCGGTGCTGCTAGCCCCCGTTTTCCCAACCGCAAGCCATCCTGACGCGCATGCGCTCGGGATTTTTCGGTTCGCAACCCTTGCCCGCCAAACCGACGTGCCGGTCTATGGCCTGGGCGGCATCAACATCGGCACGGTCCGTCAGTTGCGCGGTACCGGCGCTGCCGGGATTGCCGTTGTGTCTGCTCTGGCCGAAGAAAACGACTCCCTTCCTTAAAAGCCTGTGCTTTTCAGCAGTTTCCGCTGGAAGTCAGCCAAGCAGTTCGGGCATACTCCGGCCATGTTGCAAAACTGGAAATCAATTTTCGTGGTTTTTCTTCTGGCCGGCGCCGTGAGTGGCTGTTCCGCCGTCGACGGAATCTGGTCGCAGAACCCCGCCCTGACGGACAAGTCAAAAAGCGCGAACCCCGACCATTCCGCGCGCCGTTCTGCCGGCAGTGGCGGCGTTGCCGAGTCCGGGATTAACGCTTATCTGTGGCGCGCCTCGCTGGATACAATTTCGTTCATGCCACTTGCCTCCGCCGATCCTTTTGGCGGCATCATCATTACGGATTGGTATGCGCCGCCCGAAACGCCGAACGAGCGTTTCAAACTCACGGTTTATATCCTGAGCCGCGATCTCCGCGCCGATGGTCTTCGCGTGACCACCTTCCGACAAATGCGCAACCGCTTCGGCGCCTGGTCAGACGCGGAGGTCAATCCGAAAACCATTATTGACATTGAAAACAATATTCTTACCCGGGCGCGGCAGCTGCGTATCAATCAGGCCACCCGTACGGGCGAGTAAGCCGCCCGCACGCCTGTCCATTCGGGCCTTGCGATGATCCGTGCAGGCCTTGCGGCAACGGGGCAGGCAGGGAACAATACCAGCCATGTCACGCTACAACTTCAAAAAGGCCGAACCGAAATGGCAGGCCCTGTGGGCCGAACGCAACTGCTTTGCCGCGCGCGAAGAAAAAGGCCGAAAAAAATATTACGCCCTTGAAATGTTTCCCTATCCGTCCGGCCGTATTCATATGGGGCATGTGCGGAACTATACCCTTGGCGACATCGTCGCCCGGTTTAAACGCGCCCAAGGCTACAACGTCCTGCACCCGATGGGATGGGACGCCTTTGGCATGCCCGCCGAAAATGCCGCCATCGAAAGCCAGACTCACCCTGCCGAGTGGACGGGGAAAAACATTGCCCACATGCGCGACCAACTTATGGCGGTGGGCCTTTCCTACGACTGGTCGCGCGAACTGACATCTTGCGCGCCGGATTACTACCGTCACGAACAGAAAATCTTCCTCGACTTCCTGAAGAAGGGCCTCGCCTACCGGAAAGAATCCTGGGTGAACTGGGACCCCGTCGATCAGACGGTTCTGGCAAACGAACAGGTGATCGACGGCTGTGGCTGGCGGTCCGGCGCGCGCGTCGAACAAAAAAAGCTTTCCCAGTGGTTCCTGAAAATAACGGCCTATGGCGACGAGCTGCTGGACGGCCTTAAAGGCCTTGAACAATGGCCGGAACGCGTGCGGCTAATGCAGGAAAACTGGGTTGGCAAATCCGAGGGCATGGAACTTCGTTTTTCCCTTCACGACGCGTCCACAAAAGCCCGAGACACCCATGATGACACGCGTGATGGCACCCTTGACGTTTACACGACCCGCGCAGACACGATCTTTGGCGCGTCCTTTCTGGCCGTGGCGCCGAACCATCCTTTGGCCAGTGAGCTTGCAACACACGACCCGGCGTTACGCGCCTTCGTCGAGGAATGCAGCCGCCAGGGCCTGAGCGAAGAAGTCATCGAGCGCGGCGAGAAAAAGGGACATGCCACCGGGCTTGTTGCCGCGCACCCCTTTGCGAAAAACGTCGCTCTGCCCGTCTATGTCGCAAATTTCGTGCTGATGGAATATGGCACCGGCGCGGTCTTTGGTTGCCCGGCCCACGATGCGCGCGATCTTGAATTCGCCCGCAAATATGGCCTAAACGTCACACGCGTCGTAGCTGGACCCGATGGCGACGAGGCCGAAATCGGTGCAACCGCCTATACCGGAGACGGCACGCTCATCCAGTCGGATTTCCTGAACGGCCTGCCCATTGCCGAAGCAAAACGTGTCGTCGCAGACGCCTTCGAGAAAGCCGGCCTTGGAAAACGCAAAACCGTTTACCGGTTGCGCGACTGGGGCGTTTCCCGGCAGCGTTACTGGGGCTGTCCCATCCCGATCCTTTACTGCGACGCCTGCGGCACCGTTCCGGTTCCGGAAAAGGATTTGCCGGTCGAACTTCCACGGGACATCACCTTTGACAAGAGCGGCAACCCCCTGGACCACCACGCCGCCTGGCAAAACGTGTCGTGTCCGAATTGCGGCAAATTGGCAAAACGTGAAACCGATACCTTCGATACGTTTTTTGAATCGTCCTGGTATTTTCTGCGTTTTTGTTCGCCGCATCTGGAAAATGCAGCTTTTGATCGCGACGCCGTTGCCTATTGGATGCCGGTCGATCAATATATCGGCGGTATCGAACATGCCGTCTTACATCTTCTCTATTCCCGGTTCTTCACTCGCGCCCTTCGCGATTGCGGCTATCTCGATTTTGCCGAACCTTTCGCCAGCCTGTTGACCCAGGGCATGGTCTGTCACGAAACTTATCGCGACAAGGATGGTCGCTGGCTTTACCCCCAGGACGTCACCCATGAAGAAGGCGGTAGCGATGCCGTCGACCAATCCGGCGCCTTGGTTACCGTTGGACGCTCGGAAAAAATGAGCAAGTCAAAGCGGAACACGGTCGATCCCGAAGCCATCATCGCCGCCTATGGGGCGGACACGGCACGGCTCTTCATGCTGTCCGACAGCCCGCCGGATCGGGATCTTGAATGGACGGAAACCGGCGTCGATGGCGCGTGGCGCTATGTAAACCGGTTGTGGCGAATGGTTGCCGAGCCATCGCTTCCCCTGCCACCGGTTGCGACCGCGCAACCCGAACCCCTTGGCAGCGCGGCGCTGGCAACCCATCGAATTGTTCACAAAACAATCGACGCCGTCACCCAGGATCTGGAAAATTTCCATTTCAACCGGGCCATCGCGCGCATCCGGGAAATGACGAATGCCCTTGGCGAACTGAAAGAAAACAAGGCCGGGGATGCCTGGGCCGGCGCCTCCTGGGTGCTTCGCGAGGGGCTGGAAGCCCTTGCCTGCCTGATCCAACCGATGACGCCGCATCTGGCGGAAGAATTGTGGCAAATTCTGGGCCATGAAACGCTGCTTGCCGACACCCCATGGCCGCAAGCAGACCCATTGCTTATCCTGGACGAAAAGCTGACCATTGCCGTTCAGATCAACGGCAAGCTGCGCGGCACGATTGACCTGCCGCGCGATGCCGCACGCGAAGAGGCCGAGGCAGCGGCGCGCGCCCTGCCTGCAGTTGCAAAGGCCCTTGAAGAAAAACCGGCGCGACGGATCATCGTTGTGCCCAATCGGGTGATTAATGTCGTCTTTTAGAGCCGTTCTTCTGATGGCAATGTTTTTAAGCCTGACAGCGTGCGGCTTTCACGCGCTTTACGGGCAGGGCGGGCAGGGCGTCGCATCCCCGTCAAACCAATTGGCTCTTATTCGCATTGATCGCATCCCGGACCGTTTGGGCCAGGAACTTCGAAACGCGCTTTTGGATCGCATCACGCCGATGGGACCGCCATCCGAGCCGCGTTATTTTCTTCGCGTTTCTATAGAAGAGACGATTCAGGAGCTGGGTATCCGCAAAGATGAAACGGCCACACGCGCAAATTTGCGCCTCAACGCAGACTATGCGCTTTACGACGCCATCACGCGCGCCGAATTGTTCAAATCAAAACTGCGGGCCGTCGGCAGTTACAACATTCTGGAATCCGATTTTGCAACCCTTGCCGCCGAACAGAATGTTCGCTCGCGGCTGATTCGAAAAATCAGCGACAGCATTCGAACGGGCGTTGCCATTCATTTAAGCTCGCAACCCAACGCGCCCTAAAGACAGATGAAAATCGCACCAAAGCGCATTCCGTCTTTCCTGAAAACGCCGGACCCAAAGGCACGCGCCATTTTGGTTTATGGCCGGGACGCGGGCGAAGTGCAGGAACGTCTTGCCGCATTGGTCTCCACCGTGCTTGACGATCCCAAAGACCCTTTCCGCCTTCGCGAACTTAATGCCAGCGACATAAAAAAAGACGCCGCCAAACTTCGGGACGAAGCGGCGGCACAGGCCCTTGGTGGTGGCCGCTGCGTCTTGCAGATTCGTTCCGCCGGCGACGACCTTACGTCAATTTTCCGCGACTTTCTGGGCGACCCGTCTGGGGACGCCTTGCTTTTACTTGGCGCTGGGGATTTGGGCACACGCTCCACGTTGCGGAAATTTTTTGAACGCGCCGACAACGCCGCAACCCTTCCCTGTTACGGCGACACCGGCAGCACATTGACACAGGTCATCAACGACGAGCTTGCCGGTGTCGAAATTACGGACGAAGCACGTGGCTACCTGCTTGCACATCTTGGCGCCGATCGCATGGTGACACGCCGAGAGCTTGAAAAGCTTGCGCTCTACATGGATGGCGAAACGAAAATCACCTTGCCGGACGTGCTCCAATCCATTGGCGACAGTTCCACCCTTACCCTTGAGGACATCGCCTTTGCCGTCGGGCGCGGCGCGCGGGAAGCCCTGGAACAGGCGCTCGCTCGCACGCACCTTGAAGGCACGTCCCCAATCGCCATCCTGCGCGCAACAAGCCAGCATTTTCTACGTCTGCACCTTGTCCGCGGACGCATGGAACGGGGCGAAGATGTAAGCACCGCGCTACAGGCTTTGCGGCCACCGGTTTTCTTCAAGCGTCTGCCCGCTTTTCGTGAGCAGGCAGCGCGCTGGCAGCTGGACGCCATCGGGCGTGTGCTTGAATTGCTTGGTGCACGTGAAGTGACCTGCAAATCCGGTGTGTTTCCTGCAAAAGCAATCTGCGATCGCACGCTTTTGGAAATTGCCGTACGCGGCGGTGGAAAAAACTAGCCGTTTGCATCCTCTTGCACGGCCGCCTCTCCAGACGAATGATGCGGATGCTTAAGACGGCGCAACACGTTGTCGAGCTGTTCAAGGGTTTGGTAATGAACAATCAGTTCGCCGCCCTTGCTGCCATGAAAACGAATGGCAACCCGCAAGCCTAAAAGTGTGGAAAGATCGCGTTCCAGCGCAAGGGTGTTCGCATCGACCATAGCCGAAGGAGCTTGCGGTTTTTCTTTCTTTTGCTGGCGCCGCACAAGCGCTTCCGTCTGCCGCACGTTCAACCCCTTGCGCACAACTTCCTTAGCCAGCGCTTCGGGGTTCATTGCGTTTAACAACGCACGCCCATGACCGGCGCTTAATTCGCCTTCGTCCAACAATGTTTTTACTTTTTGCGGCAGGCCGAGCAGACGGAGCATATTGGCGATGTGGCTTCGGCTTTTTCCGACACCTTTTGCCAGTGCTTCCTGGGTGTGGGAAAACTCGTCCATCAATCGCTGATAGCCTTCCGCTTCTTCCAGCGATGTTAAATCCTGCCGCTGCACATTTTCGATCAACGCGACTTCAAGAGCGTCGCTGTCGCTAAGGTCGCGAATAAGAACCGGGACTTCGTGCAAGCCGACAATCTGGGCCGCACGCCAGCGACGTTCCCCAGCAATAATTTCATAGCGGTCGCCGC
>CAYTAE010000021.1:0-13103 GCA_964435655.1 uncultured Rhodospirillaceae bacterium | reverse complement strand
CAAGCATCTCCATTTCGACTGATTCCGGGTCCACAGACCTGCCACGCACCGGGAGGACACATAGCACCCTCCGATTTTGGGCTTGTGCCTGCGCCCTCTTGGCAAAAATTTTCGAACGGGTCTTTAACAAACGCCCCTCATTTCGCGTCAGATTATTGCCATGCTGCCGATAGTAAAAGAGCGGTAGGTTCACGTTCCGAACTTCGAAATGCTCAATAAAGCGTAGCCAAATATCCACGCCGTCCTGACATGTGAAGGCCTCGTCATAGCCACCGATCACGTCGAGGCAGGATTTTCGGATCATCGTGCACGCGCCATGAGCGGGCTGATCCAAAAGCCCGACTTCCTCGAAATCATGGCGGCGCACTTGCTCCATAAGCTCGCCATCCTCACCAACATGGTAGTAATCGGAAAAGACGAGCCCGATATTTGGCTCTCGATCCAGCACGCCGGCCATGGTTGCCAACGCTTCAGGTGCAATAAAGTCGTCGGCATCCAGGCGCATCAAGTAATCCCCGCGCGCCAGCCGATACGCAATATTGTTCGTAACGTTCAGACCCTTCTGGTCCTGAAACACCAACCGAACCTTGGGGTGATCCCGATAGGCTTCAAGGATGGCATGCGAACCATCGCTGGACCCATCATCGATAATGATCAGTTCCCAGTCATCCGTCATTTGGGAAAGCACGCTATCCACCGCCTTCGCAACGTAACGTTCGTAATTGTGATTCGTGATGTAAACGGTGATTTTTGGCCTGGTTTCCGTCATCAGAAACCCGGACCGTCTGTTGTAACCTGCAAAGACATTTGCTCCATTTCGATGCCTATTTCATACCGTTGGAAGAAACCGAACGCCGGTTCCAGCGCATGGCGGTCTCAACCGTGATTGGTTTTGCTTTTTGTCGGACGCTTGCATTGCCCTCAAGGCGTTCCGGGTATTGCGCAAAATAATCGACGATGTCGTCAAGTCGATAGGTAACGCCCTTGCCAATCTTTGCCATATGTTCAAGCAAACCTGTAATCACGTTCAGATCTTCTGGCGTATCAAGGGTCAGACGCCAGTCATGTGTATGACGATCTGGCAGCGGCAGGCTGGCGCATCGAAAATGCGATTTGTTATCGGTGATATAATTTGTCAGATATTCTGTGCCCGAACTGTCTTTGGCTGCCTCTAAAAGTTCTCGCAGCAACGCCCCATCAAAAACTTCGACCTCTGTGCCCGACGGCAGGCCCTTAAGGTCGGTGTATTCGGCATTGACAGCCAAGTGGTGCTGCACGCCACGTTCCACATAATCCGGGTCCACCAGGATGTCGTCCCCGGTTACCCGCAACACAACATCAACCGCCTCAACGCCCATTGCCCCAACCATTCGCGACAGCACATCGTCGCTTGGACCACGGTAAACATCGATCCCGGCATGTTTTTTGGCCAGCACACAAAGCGCGTCGTCCTCTTTGTCTGTCGTTGTGCAAAAGACAATGCGATCCACAATGGCGCATTGCTTAAGACGTTCAAACAGATGTGCCAATGCGGGCCGATCAGCAATTTCAAGTAAGGCTTTTCCGGGCAGTCTGGATGATTTCGAACGTGCCACCGGCAGGGCCCATACCACCGTTTCAAGCATTGCGCGCGATAGGCGAGCATTTTTGGGAAGGTCTTCCTTAAGACGCCGCCCAGCAAGCTGCTCGCGCGGCAGGGGATTGCCCGGCGCATCCTCCACCCGCTTCATAACCAAGTCGTCTGCCGCAATGACGGCCCCGGCCTTTAAATCACGGGCGGCGACCCAGTGCTTCTTAACGGCGTGACGGTAAGCAAGTTCGGGTTTCGGCATCGTGTTTGGATGACCCCCAAACGCTGTTTCGCAATGGCGGACATCTTTCATAAAGCTCCGGAATTCCTCTGGTTCCAATGAAGAAAAATAATCCACGCCCTTGGCGTCGCGGTCAAAGGTCACATGTTTTTCAATCACCGAAGCCCCCAACCCCATCGCAAACAACGGCAAAGAGCGTGCGAATGGATCATCCCCGGCAATATGGTCGGCATAGCCAAGGTCACAGCTGTCACCAAAAATTTCATGAAGCCACGTCAACCGTGCCAGGCAACAATCTTCGATGCGGGTTGGGTAGGCCTGGAACCCGTGCAGCAGAACAGGTCGCTTGCCAGCGGCCAACATGCGCTCAACGGAATGCACAATTTCCCGAATGGTCGCACCCCCGGCAGAAAGAAACACGCGCCCCGGCGTCTCAGCAACGGCGTCCAGCAATGGATCGTTTGACAAATCGGACGCATGCAATTTGAAACCATCGACGCCGTACCGGGCTGCAACCGAAAGCGCCTCAATACCGAACACATCGCAATAGACCTGAACGTTGCAGGACTTGGCACGCGGCAGCAAATCGGCCCAGACTTCCGGCGCAAAGGACTGTTTCTTGAAATGCTCGAAGCGGGCATGGTCCGGGGCCAACAGCTCATCGGCAAAATAGATCTGGAATTTTACCGCATCCGCCCCTGCTTTCGAAAACGCAGCCGCCATTTTTTCAGCCGTTTCCGGATTGCCTTGATGTGCGTTGGCAATCTCGGCGACGATTTCGATTTTTTTTGATCGATACACTAGGAAATCTTTGACTAAGACGCGCCGCGTCTATCCTGCCAATAAGTTGACGTTTCTCCGCCTACGCGTTGAAGCAAAAGCTTGTTTATACGGCTCCACGTTTCGTCTGCGCAGGGCATGGCAATGCTCATGAGGAATAGACCTGAAATTTCACTGTATCCGCTCCTACTTTAGAAAAAGTAGCCGCTATTTTAGTGGGCATTTCTAGCTTGCTCTGATGTGTGTTGGCAATCTGGGTGATAACTTCAAATTGCATGAACGTCTCGGTCAAAAATGCAATTGCGGCCATCCTTGGAAGTCATCGAAAACCCTGCCTCTAGAAGCTCCTTGCTCATTCCATCCATACCTTCGTTCACCTCCACCAATACAGACTTCAGTTCGGGCTTCTGCAATAACGCATGCGCTCCCAGGATCACTTTTTGCTCTATGCCGTCTACATCAATCTTTATGTGAGTCGGCGTGGGTAGCCCGAACACATCACTCAGACAGTCTAGCCGAGCCGCAAGTATCGTTTCAATTCCAGCTGGCTTAAATTCGTTTCCATCCTGATCAATATTTGCACCAAATTGATGACCGGAAGAGCCTGCATTCAAATTTCTTAGAAAGAATTTATCCAAAGCTTCTTTATCCGATGCCGCCACTGGAATTACGGAAATACAATCACCAATATTATTCTCCCGAATGTTTGCTTGTAGCGCCTCAATATTTTCACGCATCGGTTCAAATGCTATAACCCTGGTTCTCTTTTCCAGGGCCGCATAAAGTGAATAAATTCCAATATTTGCTCCGATATCCCACAGCACATCGGTCTCTTTCAATCGATCAAGCCATTTGATCGTCTCGGGTTCCTTGGTGTAAAGGCGCTGCACGCGGGAACGCACCTGTGGATGGTCGCAAACCACTGACATTGTGACGCCTGACGGCAGCTTGGCTGTCTCTATGTGCCGCAGATGCTCACGCAAACGGGCGCGAAGACTCCATTGTTGAGGTTCTGGAAAAAGCGCAAGTGCAAAAGCATGTAATGCAGCGAATCCACGGTACAGACTTACAGCCAAGATACCAATCCTTAAAAAATATAAATGGTTATTTTAAAATAATTCAAAATCAAAAATAAAACCACAACAACCGCCGCCGCCCCGTTTCGATCTTGCTGGCAAAATGCAGCGTACGCGTATCAAGCAGCACAAGATCACCTGCTTTTCCAGTGATTGGAACCGCAGCGCCCTGCGGGTTCATCTCTGTGCAAATGTCCGGCCCAAAATTATCATCGGGAAGGTAGGACAGGTCTGCCGGTGGCGGTCCGGCATGTGTCTTGTTCCACTTCTTAAGCCGATAGACGTCGATCGCGGACCATTGCGGACGCCAGGTTCCCGGGTAAACCATCAGAGGGCCGTTCGCCAAACTCACATCACCCAGTAAAAAAATAGCTTTTAACTGATGGTGCCATTGGTCCACATGGCAGACCCCGCCGAAAGGCCTCTCCGCACGACCCGAAACGAAATCCGGGTTGTCATGACCATCATAGGTTGCGGAATATTGGACAGACGGCCAGTGCAGGCGTCCATACAGGCAAATCGCCAATGCCGCAATTTTGACATGGCGCCGGAAATAATCCATTTCCGGATGGCGGCTTTCCATGTGGCGCAGGCGGAGCAACCCAGGCGCCTCGGCAATCAAATAGGCATCGCCCCTCAGACCGTCAATTTCTTCCGCCGACTTGTCACATACGGCTTGCAAAAATGAAACCTCTTCAGGTTTCAGATAGCCTGGAACAACGGCGTAGCCATTTTTTCGCATGGAACAGATGGTTCTGCGCCAGACCTTGGAACGAAAGCCAAGTTCAAACAATTTCAGGCGGAAATTACGGCCCAGGGCATGGAGGATTAACCTAAGGGTAAGCCAGGGATCGCGTTTGAATGCCGTTGCTATTCTACCCATGGCCTTCCTGAAAATATTTACCGCCCCTGTCATTCATCTGGCTCGTCACCTCCGATCGACTGCCAGGCATAAGTTTCACGAAACGTACACCGACGGCATGCGCTGACCTCACCCCCGGCACCACACACATGCTTTCTACGCACATGGGTAATGTCGGCGCCATGCCAGATCTCCTGCAAGCTTCGAACAACCGGGTCTGGCGTATTCATTTTTTCCGGCATGACGGCGCCGGCCATCTTTTCAAACCCTTTCGCGCCCTCGGCAATTTTTTCGAGGACATTGGCGTATTCCCGCTCGCCGGTTTCAATAGCCTGGGCATCGACATAGCCAACCGGGTACTGACTGCCCCAGTCGTAACAGCACATGCTGACACGCCCGTCATAGGTCACCAAAAGCCGCTGGAACGGCTGTTCACAAGGCAGCCGACCCGTTGAAACGTAAAGCGTGCCATGCAGGTCGCGGCGGACCGGCGCATCGTCGGGAAGCTTGAAGCGTGCAATTTCATCGGCCAGACGCTCCCGGGTTTCTGCATCCAGCTCGCTAATCTTGCCACCGCGCTCGGTGTAGGCCTTGACCGAAACATGATCCACACTGTCTTCAAACAGGCCGAAGAAAGCCTCCCTTTCCGGAAAGGTCTCTTCGGTCAAGACCATCTGAATCCGCGTACGAGGAAAAACAGCCCCCATCTCTGAACGAATTTCATCAAAGCGGCGGATGTTTGCATAGACATCATCAAAGCGGTTTGCCTTGAAACGACCCGGGCGCATCCGTTCGTAGGTTTCCTTGCTTCCGCCATCAAAGGAATAGATCATCATGTCGAGGCCGGCGTCGATTAACTCCCGTGACTTTTTCTCATCAAGGGTCGTCGCATTTGTGTTGATAATCACCTCAAGAATGCCGGCACGTTTGGCAAGGTCGATCATTTCCGGCAATTTTGGATGAAGCAGTGGCTCACCACGCCAGTTAAGCTTCATCGATGGCACACCAAGCTCAGCGCATTGATCGACGATGCGGCGAAACAGATCAAAATCGACAATTTTATCTGGCGTCGCAATCCACTGCCGGAAACAGAACGGGCAGGCAAGGTCGCATACGGCCGCACTTTCGACATCGACACAAAGAGGGGGATAATCGAGAGTGGCGAATTTTTCCCCCCACCGTTTTTCCGCCACCGCGCGTGCCGGTAGACCGCGCCAACTTTCACGATACCAGCGAAAACGATCCTGAAAACGGCGAAGGATTGCGCCATCTGCATCGCCGCCATTGTTCGCCACGGCATAGAGATAGGCCTTGTTATTTTCCATATTGGCAACGCCAAACGCGATCCGTTCTGCTTCTAGATCTCCTTTTCCTTCAATGACGTAGCTTCGCGCTTCCGACACCGATGACGAACCCTTGTCCAGACTTTCCATTACGGCAAAAGACTCAACAACGTTTTTGGATCCAGGCGCGTACGCAAAATGTCCGGCCCAATCTGATCAAGGCGTGTGATGCCACACATCGCCATGGCGGTGCGAAATTCCTCGGCAAATAGCTCAAACACACGTTGAACGCCATCCGCCCCATCGACGGCAAGGCCATAAACGTTTGGACGCCCGGACGCGACAATGTCCGCCCCCAGCGCCAAGGCTTTCAAAACATCCGAGCCCGTACGAATCCCGCCATCGAAGACGATTGTTGCCTTCTTGCCAACGGCGGCCCGAATTTCCGGCAAAATATCCAGGGACGCGATGCCTGAATCAAGCACCCTGCCGCCGTGATTGCTGACCCACAGGATATCTGCGCCGTGCTCCAGCGCCAGGGTGGCATCTTCTGCGCAAACAATCCCCTTTACGATGATAGGAACATCTATTTTCTTCTTGAACCACGCGACGTAATCCCAGGTCGCGCGTGCGCCAAGCGCGTGGTTTGGTGGCGATGCATTCGTCCGACGCCCGAATTTTCGCGCATCATACCGGTTCTCCCGATCGCGATAGCGAAGGGTCCGGACAGGCGCGTCCCCGCAAAGACAAAGGGCCTTTACCTTCGCCGCCTTTGCACGCGCCACCTCATCCTCAAGCCAGGAATCCGGCCCCTGAAAATAGACCTGGTAAATCATGGCCGCTTTCGGCGCCGCTTCCCGAATTTCTTCGATCCGCAAACGCGACATAGCGCTGATTGTCATGATGCTGGACGCCGCATGCCCGCCTTGAACAAGGGCAATCTCGCCATCCTGGTGATACTGGGTCATGCCACCTAAAGGAGCCCCGATTAACGGCATAGGAAGTTGCTTGCCAAGAAAGCGCCGCTCCATTGCGATCTTTGTGACATCACGAAGAATGCGTTGTTTCAGGAAATAGCGTCTATATGCCTCGGTATTTGCATCAAGAGTCCATTCGCGTTCCGTGCCGCCTTCCAGCCAGTCCCATGCCTGGGGCGGCACCAGGGAACGGGCCCGCTCTCGCGCCTCACGCAGCGTTGCAATTGGCGGAGCGACGTTCATTGCCTTTCCTCTGGAACTTCGACTGTCTTTTTTCATACGCGAACGTCCTTAGCCTGGTGCCTGATTGCACCCACGAGTTTCAGCAGCCCCATTGCCATCTTTGGTGTACAGCCCGGACCTGTTTCCCCGGTCAGAAAAGCACGCATCTGTGCCATAAACCCTGGGCGATAGCTTGCATCTTCAACCACCCGCTCCATCACATGGGGCGAATATTGCCGAACCTGACAATCGGCACTGCGTTCAACAATGTCATAGCCTTGATAAACTGTAAGAATTTCTGTCGGCGCCAGGCACCACTGCGTTCCATCATCAAACTTACAGCGAATGCCGATGCGGCTCGGGTCATTTGCGTTGTTGAAGAATGCCACAGGGACTCCCGTCTGGGTTTCAAGCAATCCGTTGTAACCGTTAAAAGGAACGCCATCATATTCTTCCAGGTAGCGCGTCATATGCACCACCGAAAGACCGCCAAAAAGATGTATGGCCAGGTCGATCAGGTGGCAGCCCGAATGTTCCATCGAGAAAGCCAGCGCCTCTTTGCCATGACGCCGGACAAGCCCCGCAATCTCTTCCGAGATCGTAATCTCTGCCGTCCGCAGCCCTCCACGCGCCAACCTTTCAGCAAGCCTGGCAACATTTTGATAATAACGCCGGTTGTAACCCACCAATTTTCCGGCCAAGTCATCCGAATGACGAGCAAGTGCGGCCCCAAGGGTCGCCTCGTCCAGGGCAATGGGTTTTTCGATCAACACCGGCTTTTGCACTGAAAGGCCCCAATCCAGCCATTCCGCTTGATCTTTCCATGAAAGGCACAGGATGATCGCATCAATATCGCTGCGCGTTCCCATCGCAGCCGGGTCCGGCTCGAATTCACAATCCGGATAGGCCGCCTGAAAGGCACTCCAACGCGGCGATTGTATCTTTCGCGTACTTGCCGCAACAATCTTGGCCCCCAGCGCTTCTGCGACCGCCGCATGATCCAGTGCGACGGAACCAGCCCCGATAATTCCAAGCCTGATGTTACCGCTGTGCATGTTTCCCGCCACGTATCATCAACATGCAATCAATTCCCGTATGGCCGCGCAATTTTCCGCCTCTGCGTAATGTTCCCGAAACATCGCCAGCCGAAATGCCGCATCCGTCATCGATGGCAACTTGAAAACGGGGTCCGTTACCTCAAAACAGAAATCATGATATTTGGTCGCCAGCGTACCATCGTGGCAGGAACGAACATAGACGCCCGTCACATCACCACTCTGGACTTTTTCTAAATAAGACGCCGTAACCGGCCAATAAAGAACCGCGACCCGCCCCACGGCAAGGCAATCTAGGACACCTCCAGAGAACAACGACACCACAAGATCCGCTTGCTGCGCCCAATAAGCCAAAGGCCCATCAACCAGCGTGTACCGCGAACGCGGGATCGAACCAAGCAGACGCTGCAAGGCCGCCGGACTTTGCCGGGGGTGCGGCTTGATTAGAAGATGCATGCCGGAATCAAGAAGCGGCGCCATCATATTGCGGGCCGTTTCATGAAAATCCAAGCCGGTCCATACGATCGAATTATCGTTCTTGAGGATAACAAGGGCTAGTTTGTGCCCATTCGGCAAATAAGAGTCCCCCTGGGTGGCACGCTGGATCGCCTCAAGCCGCGCCAACCAGCGCGCCGTGAATGCGGGCGGCGTAACCGCAAGCACACGCGCATCTGAATTTCTTTTCCAGGCATCCGCTTGGGCCGGCGTATTGGCCAAGGCAATGTCGCAAGTCATTAATTGTTGGTGCAAAATTTCATAATCCACCACTTGTGGAAAACCAATAACCGGAACGCCATGCGCGCGCGCGGCCTTTATTAACTCCGCCTCCCCTGTACCATCCGTCCATTCCTGGGGGCGAAGCCCAATGAACAGCCCTGCACAATTCACAAAACGCCGCTCTAAAGCCCTCGCCCTGCCGCGCTCACGCCATTTTGACAGCACAAACAACGATTTTGGACTGAAATAGAGTGCCCCAATACGGGCTACCGCGACACGGGGGCTGGCCCGCAGGCGATCAAGAAACCTGGCGATTGCAGATGGGATTGGCTCCAGATCCGCGTAACGCTGTGGCCAACGCTTTAAAACATGGCGCAGACATTTCATTGCGTAAGACGAACGGTCATTCCTATCCACGGGCGTAAAATCAAACACTTCAACTTTTCTCCCCGTTTCGATTAGCTCGTCGATCAGGGGAAGAATCCATTCCAGATCAACGCGGCTGGAGTCAGAAAGCGCAACAATGATCAATGGCTTTGCCACCGCAATCCGCCTTCAGGCCTGAGGCGTACGAGTTGAAGATAACTTTGTGTTTCCGGCTTTATGACTGAGCGAGCAAAACCAGTCATCAAGCTCTGCTGACGTCGTCAGCATTGGCATGCCTCGCCTCAAAGCATCGCAATGCGAAAGCTTCCCGCCAGGGTCGTAAAAGACCCCCAGGCAGCCTTGTCGTGTTGCGATTATAGATGGCGAAGTAAAAGGCATCGATATTACCGCATCTGCAATCGTTATTGCCCGCGATGCACCGATGCCCGAATCCAGAAGGACAACATCCGGGTCCATTGCCAATCGATCTATGTATCTCTGATAAGCCGGCGCATTAAAACGGTGCTTTTTCCTTTTTGCTTTCAGGGCAACGGTCCAGCCGTGCCGTTTGGCACTTTGAAGAATGTCGTCGATAAAACGGGTCCAGGTTTCCGCCGTGTAATAAGCGTTATGAAATCCCCGCGAGGCCTTGAAATAAGAACGGTATGGCGTGACATCGAACAACATCACCACAGGACCATGAATCGGCGGAAGCGGCGACCCGTCATCATAAAAATCGATAGGAATATCACTGACCCTTATGGTCTTTGGCGGCAGACCATAGGCAATTAATGCATCCCGCGATTCCTTATCCAGACAAATCATCTCGGGCCAGGACATGGTTGATAAGGCAAGCGTCCGCGCCGGCGAAATACTGGAATTTGGCGTGAAGGTTATGAAATTTCCCGAATAAAATGCATTCACAACAGAAGCGCCACGCGTCTCGGCGTTATATGTCCACAACGGGCGAACCAGACTGTTCCCCGCGTGAAACAAATAGCGATGTGCCAGAGCGTCGGCGGGAAGCAGTTGAAAATAGGAAAGTTTCACGGCATCCAGCAGCAAAACCGCGTGCCACCACCTTCCCAGGAGTGTCCACGCAACCGCCTCCACAACCTGCCTTATTGCCGTGCGTATAAATTTCCGGTGGCGGGCTGCATCCAACGGCGGAAAGTTCTGCGCCACCATCACGCCCGTTTTTCCATAGCATTGCGGCGCATCAACCCCGCGATTCTCGGCAACGAATGCGAAGTCTTTCTCAAGGCCGTAATAGGCTTGATACCAGCTGTGAAGATTGCGTCTTTCTCCCCGCCCCGACGGGTCCGGCAAATTTCCGGCATTTACGTCAACAAACACATGATATTTAACGGCAGGCGGGACGGCTTGCTGGCCCCGTCGTCTTGATAAAATCAGCAGACGGACGGCCCGAAGCCCTGCAATCAGGGCATCAAGAATGACGAGGACAAAACGCATCCGTGATTTTGCGGAAATAGAAAGGCCCTGCCTGCAAAAATATTCCCGCCAGGGTTTTGGGACTGGCATCACCAATGGCGTCCCTGGAATGACGAGATGCTTGCCCGCTTCGGCAAGCAAAAAACTGAAATTCATGGTTAGGCAACGTTGTTGCAGGCAGGTCATTCCTGCGTTGCGATATTCTTCGGGCAGGAAGCTTAAGGCACCCTCAGGAACCGGTGGCCCGGCATCCTCAAGCAGGCCTGCCAGACGATGATTTTCCAGATCAAGGGTGGCATGCAGAATGGCCCGGTGCGTGCGCAACTGCCTCTGCATCTGCGCCCTTGCACGCCGGCCCCACCAATTGGAAATCAAATTACGCATCACTCCCTGCAACTAAACCTGCACTGGAATGCGCAAACGCAAAAGCGTTTGCCAATAGGCACGTTCGGACGGGGTAAGTTCATCCACATACCTGTGGAAGCGCAGCCCGCCATTTTGAAGCGTCAAAAAGCCCATTGGATAATCACCATGGGCCAATCGTCGCAGACGAAAAGCCGGCACATCAATCCGAAGATCATACAACCATGCATCGTCTTCCGTAATTTCAGCCAAAGCACCTGCCACATGGCTGACGTTGCGCCTGCTTCCATCCTCATCCTGCACGCGCCAAAGCACCCGATAGGGCGCATGCGGCCATACTTTTCCAACCTTCGACAAGGCATCGGACAAGTTTTTCACAAGGGTTTCAAAGGGTGGCGTTGTCCGGGAATGTTCCTCTCGCCAGGAACGCTCGTAACGCGCCTGCATCGCAATGGCGAAAGTCGCAAGTTTTTCAGCGCGATCGTCTGCATCCGACAGGGAACGCGCCACAACGCGGCCACCTTTCAACTTTAGCCAATCACCGGGCGTCATACGAATGCCTTCCGTCTTCGGCAATTTGTCTGCGACCTGCGCCAGAAACGCCGTTTTGTCATGATGGTGCAATGCATTGATATGATAAAGGTTCCCCAGATAACACAAATCGGATGCATAAGGGACAACCGCCTTTGCTTTCATTGCATGCGTGACATCCAGCGCGTAAGCGATCGAACGTTCGCGTTTTTCCTGCGCACGGGCAATAACCTGTTCTGCCGGCATGTCGCAAAAAGCCGGATAAATACCCGTGAGAACCGTAATAGCGAACAACAAATCAATGTCAAATTTTTGGCCCAGACGTTCGGCCTCATTGATGGAAACAACGCTGTCCGTCTGAAGCAACAGGGTTGACTGGTCTGCCTCAAGGATCAGCGCTGAATCGTGATCACCATGATCGTTAATCTGCATATGCGCGCGCACACCTTCAGCAAGGCCCGCCACATCCTCGTGCTGCATCACATGGACATTAGAAAACCCTGACTTTTTCACAGCATTTTCAAAGTAAGGCATGCCAAAATCAGGAATTAAGACCTGCGCATTTTCTTTAGTTACCTTAGGCAAGCGCGCAACACATTCACGTTGAAAATGATCTTCATGGGCATGGGAAAAATAAATGACATCTACGTCATGAAAATCCTCTGGAACGGCCTTCGCCGGAGGGTAAACCCATAAATTCCCCCCCCATGAGGGTCCCAATACCCATGGGTCGGTCAGTATCTTTTTCCCACCCGCCTCGATAAGAAGACAGGCATGGGCGATGCAGGTAATTTTCATTTTCGCTCTCGCTGCTTCTGCCGCTTAAGGCATCTCAATTTCAATGGAACCGTGATTCGCTATTCTGATGACATTGCCATCCGTTTCGACGGGGCCATCAATCAGTTGCGAAAGGCGATTCAAATAGTCCTGAAGATCGCTTTCCGTTCCCATCTGGGAAACTTTTGGAATGCGGCGAATGCAATCTTCAATCAACAAATATTCTTCTTCGACCAACGTTTCTTCGGCGTTCGTTGTCACGCGATTGTCGGAAAAGTTTATAACAAAATCGCCGATCACCAGACTGTCCATACACCCTTCCATCAGATGCTCAATGGCTTGACGTGGCGATGAAATTGTAGGAATTCCGTGGCGGTTAAAGCTGGTGTTCAGGACAAGCGGCAACCCGGTCCGTTGCCGAAATCCATCGATCAGCCGCCAATATGCCGGATTGTCCTCTTTCCGCACGACATGAATCCGCGATGTACCATCGACATGGACAGCCGCCGGTATTTTCTTCCGTAAATTTTCAGGGACGGTGAACGCAATCTGCATATATGGAGAAAACACCGGGTGATCGCACCATGCTTCGAAAGACTCATGCAAAATCGATGGGGCATATGGCATGAACCAGTCCCTGCGCTTGAGCCGCTGGTTCACGCGCTGCTTGGATTGAAGAGACCTTGGATCTGCCAGAATTGAGCGCGCGCCAAGAGACCGTGGCCCATGTTCCGCACGTCCCTGAAACCACCCAACCACCTTGCCTTCGCTCAACATTTCGGCGGCGGCTTCGGCAGACTCCAAATTTGTCGCCAGAAATGTGTCGAAAAT
>CAYTAE010000020.1:0-13217 GCA_964435655.1 uncultured Rhodospirillaceae bacterium | reverse complement strand
TTGCTTCGCGTGTAGGTCAGGCGAAACCGGTCCAACAGCGCTTCGATTTCCGCATTCGAAAAAGACGGCCCAAGAAAAGGCGCAACCGGCGCAGTGCCAGCCTTATTTGGTGCCCTCTTCTCTTTTTTCTCAACGTCCTTCTTGACCTTCAGCGCGGCACCAAGAGCCAAGCCAGCATCCGACGATGCCATCGGGAAAAAACATTCCTCAAACAGACCCGACGTGGAAATCGCCTGATTCAAGGCAACGTTTTGGAACAACCCCCCACTAAATACAATTTTCCGACAGGACGTCCGTTTCTTTACGTCCTTTAGAAAATTCAAAAAGGCTTCTTGTAGCAACGCCTCTCCCGTGGCGGCAATGTCGTGGGGCAGATAGCCGAGCGATAGGCGCAACACGTTTGTCTCGGAAGGAACCTGAAGAAATATCTTGTTACGATCGTATTCCTGGGGCCGAATTTTGTTTAAATTTACCGGTGTACGGGCATACCGTTTTCGATCAAAGCTCAGCCCATCGCCATCCTTCCGGATTAGCCCCCGCAACTGCTGCAGCAATTCCGGCTGAACGGTCCCATAGGAGGCCAGGCCAGACGTTTTTCCATTTTCCCCGCCGCCAAAACCGCAGGCATCTGTCACAAAGGCATGATACGAGCAGATATTTTGCAGCCCATGATGCTGGCCAACAATGGTCATCTCCCCATCAACAAATTCACCGAAGACCATGTCGCGCGGATCGCCCATGTCGCCACCGCCGTCCTGACTGACAAACGCACAGTCTTCGAAACCAGAGGTGTGGATCGCAACCGATGCATGACATATGTGATGACCAACAAAGCGCACGCGCTTGCGGTACCATGTTTCGAAATCATCAAAACTTCCTTCATACGCCTTAATCACATTGGCAAAGAACATGAACTGATTGTCCATGCGCGGCACTTCCCGCGGGGTTGGAAGCACCCATATATCTACATCATGCGGAACAACGCCCAACTCTTTGCATCCCATCATCAGGCTGCGCTCCGGGAACTGCACGGTATATTCGTTCTTGATGCCAGTGAGCTTGTCTTCCTCATAGGCATAGATATCCTCACCCTTAATCACCGCCGCGTTCAAATCATGGCGGATCTGGGGGTCATAAGGACAGGGATAGATAGACGCGATGATCATGGAGAAAAAACCTCGAAACCATTAAAGTTCAGCAGCACGTTCATTGCGCCGCTATGGCGTTTGGGGAAACAGAATGGACCGAATTGATCAACTCGCAGGCGAGTGGAAAGACAGCGGCATCGAACGCGGTGATCTGGTTATGCTTCATAGCCATGCCGCCCCTGTCTACCGCCGATTCCGCGCGCGTGGAGAACGCCTGGAGACAGCCGACCTGTTGCAGTCCTTCCTTCGCGCAATCGGCCCAGACGGTGGCCTGCTGTTTCCGGCCTTCCGATATGATTTCACCGATGGCGTCCCTTTTGACATGCGCACATCCCCATCAGGCATGGGCGCCTTGAGCGAAACGGCGCGCATAGCCTGTGGCCGCCACCGCACTGGCCACCCATTCTACTCCTTTTCCTGTTTCGGTCATCGTACCGACGCCTTGCACGGACGAATGAACCGCGATGCTTTCGGTTCCGACAGCCCCTTCGCGCTGCTCCATCAGGCAGGGGGAAAGGTGGCAATTCTTGATCTGGACGATCAGCACAGCGTTACTTTTTACCACTATGTCGAACAGGCGATGAACGTGCCGTACCGATTTAAAAAAGAATTCACGGGGCCGCATATCAACCTTGATGGCGTCGAGCGCAGACTGACTTTCGAAATGCTGGTTCGCGACCTTAAGGCCGGCGTTGTAACGGACGTGAACCCGATGGGTGCCCTGCTTTGGGAGAAAGGCCTCTATCATGGTTCGCAACCGGGCCAGGGCACTGGCCTTCGGACCATTGCCGCCACCAGCCTTTTCGACACCACCGCTGAAATCATCAACCAGGGCCGGGCGCTCGGCATGCTGTATCGCCTTGAAAACACTGCGAACGCGCCTCAAGAATAGCCCTCGCGCGTCACCACCAATTCGTCTTCCTCATAGGCCATAAAGGTTGGCGTTCCGGGTCCCGTCGGCCCCGCTTCACATAGATAAGCCAACGCCGACCGGCCAACCTGCTGCATGCTTTTCGGGTCCCGCACGCCGGTACGGGCCCCGGTGGGCGAAAAATTAAAACGGAGATTGATCGCAGGTTCGTCGGAACGGTTTGGCTCAACTTTGTGGAAAGTTCTGGCCGACCAGGCCAGAAGATCACCGGGACCAGCTAATATGCGCCTCTTTTCAAATGACCTTGGGGTCAAAGCACCGGCCAACAACGTCGTCGTCGCATCATCCTCTTCATGGGGTACCGGCATCGCCTGCGGTTCAACCGCCGCAGATTTTGGGAGAATATAAAGTGGGGCCTGCTCCCCACAACGGTTGGTTATTGGCAGCAACGTTGTCAGGAAGCGTAAATCAGACTTTGGCATATCCACCCAGTCTTGATGCCATGGGTTGTGAATAAAGAAAAATGCACGCAGAAAATCATCTTTCACAAAACGATTGATCGACCCATGCACCTGCGCATCCATCGGAAAGTAGCGTTTCTGAATATATTGCGGGATATCGCACAGCGGAACGGTAATTAGAAGTCGCGCTAAAAACATATCAATGTCTGGCCCGGCATAAATCGACATTTCCTGAACAAGCTTTTCAAAACTCCGGCTCTCCAAAAACCAGGCCATGCTGGAATAAAGCAGGTTGCTCTGCTGATCGACTCTCCGCACGGGCGCGTCCGGCATAAACAACCCGCGCTCAGAAGCCTCTTCTTCGCTAAAGAAAAGCCCCTTTTTCCGCGCCTCTGCGTAGAACACCATCGCCTCGCTTATGGCACGGTCTCTGTCTTCCGGTTCAAGAAAATCGGCAACATGCGTGACGCCTTCGACAAGAAGAGGGTCTTCGCGAAGCTTCGTAAATTCAACCAGCATCTACCTTGCCTCTCACATGGACATGTTGCAAACCCGCGACGCATTCCTCCCGGCCGACTGAACCCAGAATGGCGCCCACATCGAAGGCTGGCGTTTTGTATCCATGCGCCAGCGCTTTGAATAGATTAGTCGACAAAAACAGCATTGCGTCAGCCTTGCAGGAATCCACCTGATCTGGCGAGCCAACGCGCACGTCTGTGCCTGGAACGTAACGGCCATGCTTGCCAACGTCGCGATCAAAGACCCCTACAACACGTTCCCGCAGCCAAGGCAGCAAGGTTAAAAACATCGTCGTCGAACCGCCGGCACCATAGATCGCGATCCGTTGCATGGACTCAAATTTTTCATGCAATATTTTGTCAATTTTTTTGATTATCTGCTGCCTGAGTCTGACAATTGCCGCACCAGTGAGCAGATCAACTTCCATCGGGACGCCCGATGCCTCGGACCGACGCCGATAGGCCACCAGCAACACATTATCTTCACGAAAAAGATGGTCATGATCAAAGCCAAAAGAATGCATCAACCCATCCAAAGATGCCCGATGAAAATAGCTCTGATGCTGATGGAAGGCGCCATAATGCGGAACCGCCCGGATAAAGCCTTCCGCGTTTGGCACCTCGATCAGAACCAGCCCACCAGGGCGAACCACCTCCGCCAGACGTTCCACAGCAAGGTCCGGCTCGGCAAAATGCTCGAGCGTATGAAACAATGTAACGACATCAAACGTGACATCCGGAAAGGCTGCCGTAATAAAATTACCCGCCACCGTCCGATCCGCCTGCGCCGCTGCGGCGTCACTTACTGCAATATCGCTTACCCAACGTTCTTTTGCTCCGTCAATGCAGCCGACGAAGGGATTGTTGCCGCCGCCTACATCTAAAATCGTGCGGCCAATAAAAAAATCGTCTCCAAACCGGCCCTTGAATGCCCGAAGGCGCTCATCATGGCCTGCCGAATTGTCCTCTACAAAGCTTCCGTCTTCATAAAAACGGCTGACAAAATCAGGTGTCATCGTTTGAAGCTGTAGATGGCCACATTTTTTACAAACAAAAAGCTCCAGATTGAACGCCGGATGAGGTGGCTTGCACGTCGGCCAAAGGCTCACCGGCACGGCCGGGATGCATCCCACCATGTCCCCCTCTGAACCCCGGCACACCCGGCACCGTGTCAGCCCATGGGGCGCACCTGCAACGATCGAAACGGCGCCTATCATGATTTCAGGCTGCGCCTCGACTGCTTTCCAGCGAACAGGGTCCGCGCGAATTCCAGGTCTTCCGGTGTGTTTATGTCGATGGCCTTATCTCGCGATATTTTAAATCCACGATATTTTTCAAAACGTTCGGAATCACCATTGCGAAGGCTTTCTACGGAGAAAAAGGCAAAGGCACCGGTGTCGAAAACCGTTGCCGGCAAATCCTGCGACCGCGCCACAAACAAGTCATGCCGTTCCGGGCGAATGCAACCATCGGCCTCAAGAAGCAACGCCTGCTGCGCAGGGGCAGGATAATCGGCCACGGCCAATTGCGGACGTTCTTCTCCAGCCAAATAATGTTGAAACCCCGCTTTTAAATCCGCGCTTTCGACAAGCGGACTGCAGGCCATCACGAATCCGACCACGTCGAAGTGACGACCGCGGCGTTCAAATTCATCAAGAACCCACCGCCCAACGTCCAGAACCCCATCCTTATCGCCTGCGTAAGCCTTTCTAAGAAAAGGAACACCAACGCCAAGACCTTTCACAATGTCCTGAATGCGTTTGGAATCGGTGGAGACATGGATCTCATCATAAACGCCAGATTCCGCCATCGCATCCAGGCTGTAAGCAAGAATTGGCCGGCCGAAGAAATCGACAATGTTTTTATCCTGGATGCGTTTGCTGCCACCGCGCGCCGGAACAATACCCAAAACCCGCGTCATGATGTTGGCTCCGCAACACCCGAACGAAGGATGCCTAGGCCTGCGTCCCTGCCTTCGTTAAACAAAAGGTCAATCGCGCCAATATAGGGAATAAACCCGTTGCCAGCCTGCCGATATTCCGGATGCGCGTAGTCGTGATAATCAACCGAAACACCAGCGGCCTGAAAGACTCCGCTGTCTTCAATGTACTCGCGCGAGCCAGGTGCCGACAAATAGCGATCGGCCCCCACTTCCTGGCAAATCGCAACCAGGTGATCCGCTTTGGAGCCACCAACATTTAACGCGCTGGCATATATTGTCGGCGTTACGATTCCAAACACATCCAGCAACCAGCGAGTAACAGCAATGGTCATTTCCGATAGTCGGGTTTGTTCACGCCGCATCATTTCAAAAAGCGCGGGTGCGCTATCCCCGAAAAAAGGAGCCTTGCCATAAGCCAATTGGATGGAACGAATATGTTCTTCTGGGAAAGCCCCATCCGGTGTTATCTCAACGTCCTTAATCGATTGGCCACGGCGTCCTTTTTTAAGCACCGGGACCGTCAGCATGCGCTTGTCGTCACCCGCCCGAATGTAATTTCGCTGCTGCCAGGAACGGTCATTGAAGGCAACATCGTCCAGAAAAACAAAGCGATCAACCCGATCAATCATTGCAAGGAAGCCAATCCAGGGCAGATAGGTCGGCTGCATAATGGCAACGCGCATCTGGCTCAGGCCTCTTCAACCGCCAGGCCAATGCCGTCGAAGCCATAATTGTTGCCATTGTAAAACATGAATTGCTGGCCTCCATGGCGAACCACCGCAGCATATTCAACCATCACGGAATCAAAACCGTCATCGGAAACGCTGAAATTGCAGCCGGCATCGTTTCGCCGCCATGCCACACCGTCGTCCGATTCCGCATATCCCATCTGATATTCCGGCCCCTTATGGGAAAACCACATGCGATAGCGCCCGCCCTCTTTGACGACATAAGGCCGCGCCAGAGCTACCTCGTTCTCGTTTTGAAAATCGATACAAATGGTGCCATCGCGTTTCCAGATACGGCCATCCGTTGACGTACCCGTTTTAATCAAATATCGCGGCAAATCACGGTGCTGCCAACCAACGCCAGAGACATAGTAAATCCGCCAAAAATCCTTGTCGCGAATTACCCAGGGCGCAGTATTGAGGAAGGGGTCGCTCTTGCAACGCTCCAGAATTGGCGCCCGCGACCATCGTTCGAATGTCTTCCCCTTATCCCGACTGATGGCCAACCCGCCAAACAAATGCATGCGTACCGTCGAGCCAGGGTTCCACCCAAGGTAATAGAGATAAAGGCCGTCCTCATGTTCAACAAGGCAGGATGGTGTTACGCCATTGTCATCGAAACAGCCAAGCTCGCCTGGCGACAACACCGGCCGCGCACTTTTCTCGATAACCTTTGGAGACCCGGACAGATCAACCAGCGCCCAGCTGATATGGGATTTGTTGTCGCCATCGCGGCCCGAGTAATAAACCTTGAAGAGACCGCTCCCAAGCGCGTGCGGCGTCGGCACCATTGCATGGGTCCGCGACCACCACTGCGAACGATCCGGCTCAATCAGCAGACCCAGCCTGCGCCAATTAGCCAATGTGAATTCCGCCCGTCACCCGTTACATCAACGGCAGGACCATGGTCCACCGACCCGTCCCACCCCACTCAAGCGGATAATTTCCGTCAACCTCTCCGACCGAATGATCCACGTCGTAACGAAAAAGGCAGATATCGCCAATATCATGGGCCTTAACACTATCAAGCTCCTGACCGTCTGCCCTGAACCGGGTGCCGCCACTTTCAAAATCCCGGCCGTCTTTCGACAATCCCAGAATCAACCCTATTCCCTGTGGTGCAAGCTCGTGAACGTGCCAGTCGAAAAAACCACCCCCACGCGGATAATGAATTGCCTGTGGCCGAAGCGCCTTCCCCCCGGCATCCATTGTCATAGTCTCTGTCCGGCCCGTAAGAGCCCGCCAGATCGCACCCATGTCTTCAAAGACCGTTGAGACCTCAGAAAGCGCGCCTTCCTCATCCTTAAAAACAAAGCAGAAGGTTTCAAAAAGATGCTTCGTCTTCGACGGCGGATTGATGTCGCGGCGCCACCAATGGGCATTGACCTGCAATCGCTCTGGATTGCTTTCAGGATGCTCCGCCTGCCACGCCAGCAACATCGCCTTGCAGCGGTCCATGACAGCTTCTGGAAAAACCTGTTTCAGGACAACAATATTGCCGGCCATGACATCAGCCGAAACGGCCTTCAGCTCAGCCACGGGAGTTTTCCCACCCCAATCGAGATGCCTTTCAAGCAATTTCATTTCTGGCCCTTTTCAAGTCGCAACAAAGAAGCCATGCCTTAACGAAGAATGGCGATGGTTCGATCGGTCATGAAGCGCGACTTGCGAAACTCAAAAGACAAATCACCCATAACCTCTTGAAATGCAACCGTTTCGCCTGGATATTCGCGCGAATTAAACTCATCCAACATCAACACGCTTCCCGAGACTAAATGCGGTTTGATCGCTTCAAAGGCTGCCTTTGACGGCTCGTATAGAGCCATATCAAAATACGCAAGCGCGATCACAATTTCTGGATGCTTCCCAAAATAATCTTTTGCTGTTTTTGCCACATCGCCCTTTACCAATTCCGTCTTACGGACGTTGCGCAGAACGTTGTTGTCTTCATGGTAGCTCAGCAAGGAATCAAGGAAGCTTTCATAATCGTCTGAGACCTTGTACCCGCCCTCGACGATCGTTTCGCTGCGGCGATCCTGATCGGATACGCTTGGATAACCCGTAAAGGTGTCAAATCCGATCACACGACGGCTAGCATTAAACGGCTCATGCAAGGCGCGAAGATTTTCAAACAACGCCAGATTCTGGCCCCACCATGTTCCAAATTCGACAATAACGCCGGGCTTGTCATTAATCAGTTCGTACAACTCATTTAAAAATAATATTTTTGCCAGGGCCGAACTGCGCATGAAAAGGCCTAGACAAATCATCAACTGATCGTCCGGCATCGGGCGTTCGCGAAACAGCCGATAGAGCACCTCTCGATGCGCTAGCTGTTCATCGCTAGCCTTGGTTTCACCCTTGTATCCAAACTTTTCCTGATCACTACCCATAAATCCATCCAATATGTTTAAAAAGACAAGCTTGGGTTATTCGCCAAAATACTGACGCTTCAGCGTACGCGCGCGCCGATCTTCTGCGGGAAACACCGTTGCCCCATTGCCCAGAGCAACCGCGCCATCCGGTAAGTCGCTTGAAATAGACGCGTCCATGGCAACAAAACAGTCGCTGCCAACCCGCGTAAAATCTTTCAACGTTGCGTTGACCCCAAGAAAACTGCGCTCGCCAATATCGCAATGGCCTGAAATACAGACATGCGATGCGATGTAGACATGGTCATGAATAACGCTTCCATGCCCAATGTGATTCCCAGACCAGATCATGACGTTGTTCCCAATTTTGGCCGTCGGCTGAATTGTCTGGTTTTCAAGAATAAAACAATTATCGCCAACGGAAATGTCCGGCCAGGTTACAGATTTGCTACAAATGTAAGAAGCCAGCTCATAGCCTGCGGCAACGGCCTGCCGGTATTTTTCTTCACGAAGTTTGTTCAACCCCTGATAAGAGAGCGCAACATGCATTGCATTTGTAGTGGATGGGAACCGGGTCACGGCCTCGCTAAACGGAACAACGGGAAGCCCTTCAAAACTATCCTCGTCAACAAAAGCGTCATCAACGGTAAATGCCAACACCCGGCGATCGCTATCGTTCTCAAAATAATAGCGCGCCAATGCCGCAATTTCGCGGGTGCCGAAGATAATCAGGTTTTCCATAATGCCTGCCATTCTTGATCAGGAAAAGTTCAGGTCGTCCCAGGTCAACGGATTGCCCGCTGAAACGTTCCGCCCTGCCCGCGCACCTATCACCGCTTTTAGATGCCTTGCCTTCACACCAACTGCCGGGCGTTTGACTTCCAGACGTTCCGCAGTAATTCTATCGCCTTTGGATATGTCTGCTGCCAGCCACAAACCGTCTCGCCGCCCATGTTCGCGCTCTGATGGCAGGATACACTTTCTGCTTTCTCCGATCGCCTCATGCGCGGCACGAACTCCTTCGACCATCGCCTTCAATTCGTCCGGCTCCAAAGCATAGAAATGGTCGGGCCCTTTCATAGAGCGATCAAGCGTAAAGTGCTTCTCGATTGAATGCGCGCCCCGCGCCGCTGCGGCAATTGGCGCAATAATTCCAAGCGAATGGTCCGAAAATCCAACCGGCCCGCCAAAGGCGGCTTGCAACATATCCATAACCGCTAGATTCACATCAGCCTTTTCAAGTGGGTATATCGACTGGCATTGCATCAGGCCAATGTCGGCAAGACCCAGGCCGAGGCAAACCTCAACGGCATCCGAAATTTCACCAAGGCCGCACATGCCGGTCGATAAAAACACGGGCTTGCCGATTGCAGCCATTCTGGCAACCAGATCCAGATTCGTTGTTTCTGACGAGCCAATCTTTAAAAACGGCACGCCCAGATCTGCCAACGCATGAATGGATTCCCGATCGAAGGCCGACGCTGAAAAATGCAACCCCTGCGCAACCGCATGGGCCTTTAGATCCGGCAACCAATCGGCATCAAGCTGCACAGATTTAAAAATGTCATAGATTTCGCCGCCATCAGGATAAAGCACATCCGCACGAAAAAGCTGAAATTTAACCGCATCCGCCCCAGCCGCCTTCGCAGCATCAATCAATCTGCGCGCAACATCCTTCGACTGATTAAAATTAGATCCGGCCTCAGCAATTACATAGGGCGACGCCCCTGTACCAACAAGACGACCCTCAATCTTAAAACTATCGTTCAGCATGGGAGTAACTTTGCTTCCTTTAAAATACGGTCTGCGCCTTGCCCATCCACCAGGGATATCCCCGCATGGGACATGCGCGTACGACCATCCACATCCTCAAGCATTTTCGAAACGGCATCCGCAATCGTGGCCCCGTCAAGATCGTTCAAGATGCCCAAAACTTTCAAACTGCCGCTTTCTGCAAAGGCCAGATTGGCCTGGTGATGCGCCGGGCTGAGCGACACAGCAATTGTCGGGACACCCATGGCCGCTAATTCGTATTTTGTCAGCCCATTGGCAGTGACGCAAAGATCGGCGTTCTGCATTTGCACGGCAAGGGAATGCGGCGCATAGACCGGATGAACCCTACCCCGCGCACGCGCGGCAAGCGCCTCAATCTGCTGCCTGTTTTCATTGGAAAACAAGGCGCCCACCACAACGTCGATTTCAACATCGCTCTCCGACATGCTGAGAAGGGCCTTTAAAATTTTTGGCGCGGCCATATATGGGTCAGCGCCGCCGCATGTAACAAGGATCCGCGCAACCATGTTTTGCGTCCCACGCCGTCCAATATCTTGATAATTTTGCGCAAGCGGAAAATATCGTGGCCCAGCTAGAACGCCGCGCGCATGGGTTGGACAGGAACCTGTTTCACCAACGTAAGGCGCGACAAGAAAGTCAACCAGCGGCGCATCCGCCTGACACCGGTAACTTTGCGCGCCATAACCATCGAAAAAGACGATAGGCACAGATGTCTTACAGACATCCGTCATTTCGGCAAAAAGCCGGCCCCGTTCGGCCTGCCAATCTGTGTGAACCAGGTCATAGACGACGGCGTCCGCCCTGGTTTCAGACAACCACTTTTTCGGCAGCACATCGGTAGAAACACATGCCATGAAGCGATTTTCATCAAGCCGGCTTAAAACCCCATCCCCGGCGCCGGGAATGTAGAAATGCGCGGCCGTCCCGTGGTTGCGCAACGCCTCGGCAAGAACCATCGTGCGAACCAAATGACCAAAACCGATTTTCGGACCCGCGGCCACACGAAAGACGACATTTGCCATCTCTTCCAAGGCTCAACCTTCTTTCTCAGCATTCGGCGGTCGCACCGTAAAAATTGGTGTGATGGGAGGATAAGGAAGACGCGCCTCAAGGCCCGGAATTTCAAGCTCCCTGGAAAAACGCTCGGCAAATCTGTCAAAAGCCTCGGCAACCTTCTGCAAATCCTCCTCACCAAACGCATGGCATATGGTCAACGACCCGTTCATAAACACGCCATGGCGGATCATTTCGGCAAGCATGAATGTGCGATTGACCGCCTGCGAATTGCCACGCCCTTCCGATACGGCGATAAAGCCAAGGCAGGGCTCGTTCATCACAGACAGCAAATCCCCAAGCCCGTATTTCGCAATCACCTGACGCAACCGCGTCTGCAATTGCCTCCCCATCGTCCACAAATGCTCAACAACACCCTGGTCGCGAATCTTGCGAATGGTGGCCAGCGATGCGGCCAGCGAAAGCGCTTCGCCGCCAAACGTGCCTGAAAAAAAGATGTCTTCCATCAGGCGCATAATGTCTTGCCGTCCCGTAACAGCCGATAATGGCATGCCATTCGCCATCGACTTGCCCAGGCAGGTCAGGTCCGGCGTCACACTATAGAGCTGCTGCGCGCCGCCCAAAGCAAAGCGAAAGCCTGTCACCACTTCGTCAAAAATCAGCACGGCGCCCGCCCGATCCGCCAAAACACGGATTTCAGACAAGGCGGCTTTCGGATCGTCCAGCAACATCGGCTCGACAATGATTGCCGCAAAGCCGTCGGGGTGTTCGGCAAGCTTTGTTGCGACCGTCTCCGGATCATTGGCCGATGCCCTGTCCGTCAGGCCGCGAACGCTTCCCGGAACGCCCAGGTCACGGGTGGTTGTGCCAATATACCAGTCGTGCCAGCCATGATAGCCACAGGCAAGCACCCGTTCGCGCCCCGTATAGGCCCGCGCCAACCGAACAGCGGCCGAGGTCACATCAGAGCCGTTTTTTGCAAAACGCACCATCTCGGCACTTGGCACCACATCAACGATCAGCTCTGCAAGCTCAGCCTCAAGCCGCGTCGGCAGACTAAAGGAAATACCACGCTCCAATTGTTCGCGAATGGCCGCATCCACGTCGGGTTCGCAATAGCCAAGACCAATCGCAGCCAACCCCATGGCAAGGTCAATAAACACATTGCCATCGACATCCGTAAAATGGCCCCCCCGCGCCCGGTCGATAAACAACGGCGCATGGCCATCAGGAAACTGGATATGGGACTTGCTAAACGTCTGCGAGCCGGTAGGAACCGTCGTCAATGCCTGCTTCAACAACTCATTGCTGGCAGAAAATGCTTTATTTTCGGAAAAATCCGTCATTCTGCTTCGAACAGGGTTGCTTCTTTCAATTTTGGCCAATGAGATGGATTAAGCAGTTGCGCGTCTTTCCAGGCACAGGCATCGGTCTCTGAAAAATCCATTTTGATGGCCCGGCTGGCAGCAGCCACAATCTCATCAAACTGGTCTGCGCTGTTGACACCGACGACAACCCGCGAGACTTGCGGCAGCTGTGCGACGAAAGACAAACACAGGGCCAGCCTGCTCACACCCCTCGCCCGTGCGACCGCATCAAGGGCTTCAATTTCCGCAACGGCGCGGCCAAATAGCACATCAACCGCATGTGATTCTGCCAACAAAACGCCTTGCAGAAATACCGAACGGGCATGAATTTCAACGTCCTTTTCGGCAAGCTTCTGCAGGTGGCCAGAACCGGTCAATCGCTGATCTGCAAGGCTGATAGGCAGTTGAACAACCTCTGGATTAAACCGGTCCAGAACGGCATCAATGTCCGAGGCGTCATAGACCGAAACGCCAATCTTCCGAGCCAGGCCGTCGTCGCGGGCCCGCTGTAAAACATCCCACAGCGCATCCCCCTGCGACCCGATAAGATCTTCGGCACGATGGACCAGCACGGCATCCAGTTGCTGCACGCCCAATCGGTCGCGCGCCTGACAAATTTGTTCAACAACCTTGGTCGCCGCCGCTTCGTCCAGCGTCTTTCCCGATAAAGGCAGAATTTTTGTGACAATTTTTGCATCTCGGGCCTTCGTTTTTCCAAGCACCCGGCCGACCACATCTTCGGCCGTGCCATACCCAATCGCCGTATCAAAGCGATCGATGTTTTTTTCAAGGGCGGCCGCAAGAATTGCCGTCACTTCTTCTTCCGGCACCTGCCCGGCTCTCGGAACGACCCCATAAGGCATTCCGAAATTAACTGTGCCAATTGTCAATTTATCTAGAACCGGCTTCACCGTGCGAAAGGTCCGGAGCACAATTGCGCACCATCACGAAACCGTCCGGCTTTTCTTCAAGGATCGAGAAGCCTGCTTTGCGAAAAACAGC
>CAYTAE010000019.1:467-13810 GCA_964435655.1 uncultured Rhodospirillaceae bacterium | reverse complement strand
TTGGTTGTGACGGGAGGCCTGTTGGGCGCCACGGCTGTTGGCGCGCTGCGTGCTGCAGATACCCTGATTGGGGTGAACCGTATTTTTTTCCAGGGGCTTGAGAACATCGTGCCACCCCATGCTGCCGAACGACTGACGCGTGGCGGAAAGCACGCGCTTGCTGCCTATCTGCGGCGGGTTGCCTGGCTGGGTGGTGGTGCGACCGCATTGGTTGGCGTCGTTGCCGCGCTTGCGCCGGAATTCTGGCTGCGGCTCTTTTTTGGCGAATCTTTTGCGACGTATGGGCATCTTCTTTATTGGTACGCAATCATCTATCTGGTCATGTTCGCAGGCCTGCCACTTCGTGCCGGTCTGCGCGCATTGGAACACACGCGCCCGATTTTTCTGGCAACGGTGATTGCCGCTGTTTTTTCAGTTGCGTTGGCCATGCCGCTTATCGATGCCTTTGGTGTCATGGGTGCAGTGGTGGGGCTTTTAATTGCCAACCTTCTTTTGATGGGGGTGGTTGCGGTTGGGCTTCGCCGTGAGATGGGGCGTAACGATGATGGTGTCTAGGACGACTGCGCCTGGAAGGACCAGGTTCTTGGGCAATCGTGGGGCTGCGGCGGCGTTGCTGCTTGCCGATCTCGAACGGTGGGGAGGCGATTATTGCGTTGTCGGCGTTACGGAAGGCATGCCAGAAAAAATTCCAGGTGATCTGGATATCGTCATTGCATCCGGACAGGAAAAAGCCTTTGCCGATCACCTTCACCGCTTTTGTCAGACTCATGGAATGCGCCTTGTGCAGGCGTTGCAGCATGAGCCGACGGCGGTTTATTACGCGCTTTGCTGGCGCGGAGAATCTGGAGAACTGCAATTCCTGCATCCAGATGTCTGCAGTGACTATTTACGCCATGGGCGGCGTTTTTTGAAGGCCGGGGCTATTCTTTCCGGGCGCCGTTTGGCGTGCGACGCGGCGGGCAATTCACGCGGCTTTCACATTCCGGCCCCTGCTGTCGAATTTCTCTATTACCTTTTGAAGCGGATCGGCAAGGGCAGTCTTGGCAGGCGCGAAGGTGATCATTTAAGCGTCGAGTGGCGGCGTGATCCGGAAGGGGTCGCCCGTCAGGTTAACCGTTTCTGGCGCGGCATTGATGCGCGCGCCATTCTGGACGCGGCAAAACAAAACGAATGGGAAAAGATCCGTGCCGATTTGCCACGATTGCAACAGCGGTTGCGCCCGCCCGCCCGCCCGGGCGTTCTGGGATTGGGTCAAAGATTTTCGAGAATCTGGCGCCGTTTTTTTCAGCCCACAGGGTTTTGGGTCGTCGTTCTCGGCCCGGACGGCGTTGGCAAGACCAGTGTGCTTGACCGCATTGGCGACAATCTGGTGCCGGCCTTTCGCCGAAAGGCGCCGTTTCATCTTCGGCCCCATCTTGGGCGGGGGAAAGCAGCTCTTTCCAGCCCGGTGACAGACCCCCACGGTGCGTGCCCGCGAGGGGGGCTGCTTTCGACGGCGAAGCTTTTCTATTTTCTTTTCGATTATGTGTTTGGTTACGCACTGCAATTGCGACCACAGCTTGTGCGTTCCACCCTTGTTTTGTTCGACCGCTATTTTCACGACCTTCTCGCCGATCCGAGGCGGTACCGATATGGCGGCGCGATATGGTTGGCGCGACTTGTTGGGCGTTGGGTCCCAAAGCCGGATCTTTGGGTGCTTCTCGACGCACCGGGCGAAATCGTCGTCGCACGGAAAGGCGAAGTTTCCCTAGTGGAGGCGACGCGCCAGCGCCAAGCCTATCGGGACGTGTTGGCACCTTTTCAAAATGTGGCGCGGGTGGATGCCAGTCAGCCATTGGAAGCGGTCGTTCGCGAAGTAGAAGACCACATTCTTGACCGGCTTGAAAAACGCATGCGAGGGCGATTTGGATTCTGATCTGCTTGCCAGGCTCGTCGATGGGTTCTTCCCGCAGGGAAGCCGCCTCAGCGTTGCTGGTGCTCGCGACGCGTCGGTGCAATTCTTTTTTGTCATTCCGGGCAAAGGGGGGCCGCGATGGATTGTGCCTGAAGACCCCATCCATGGTTGGCCGGCGCTTCGCTCGTGGCGGCCTTATGACCGGGCATCGCAGGGAAAATGGGCGGTTTTGATGGGCGCCTACCGGGCCCGTCTGCTTGGCCTTGTTCCGGGGGTTGTGAAAATCGGCGTTGCCGTTCCGGCGACGGCGAGCTGGTCTCATCTTGGCTGGGAGGCGTTGGCGGCGCCACGCCCGGTCATTTATATTGGTACGCCTGGCCCCGGCCAGCGTTTCGTTGCCGCATTGGTTGACCCTGGCCAAGGTCGCGCTCTAGCCATTGCCAAAGTGCCGGTCGGCACGGATGCACATGCGCGCATTCTTCACGAGGCAGACCTGTTGGAACGTTTGGCCGAAGAAAAGCCGGGCCTTGGACCGCGTCTGCTTTTTCGCGATCCGGATCGCGGTGTCGCGACGGAAGAGGCGCTTTGTGGCCGTTGCACCGGCCGCAGATTGACGGCAGCGCATCTCGCCTTTCTGAAACAATTGCGTATTCCCGGAGAAACGACCTCTCTTCAGGACGCGGTCGAACGACTTCGGCCTGGGCTTGGGTCGCTGCCGCGTGAAAAGGCCGATGGCATCGGGCGCATTCTCGATAGCCTTGAAGACCCAACGCCCCTGCCGGCGGTTTGGGCGCATGGGGATTTTGTACCCTGGAATCTGTTTTTACGAGATGGCCGCCTGGTTGCCTACGACTGGGAATATGCACGCCTCTCGAGCCTGCCGCTTTTTGACGCGATGCATTTTATGTGGATGCAGCGTTATCTTTTCTCAGATCGCAAATCGGATGTTGCAGTAGAAGATTTGCTGGTTACCTTTTCGCTTTGCGCGGAATATGGCGACCAGATTTCAAAATTCTACCGTTGTGCGATGATCGTTGAAGGTGCAATGGGAGATTCGATCTACATGGATTTCTTGCTTGGTACATTTTGCAATGCATGAAGAAACCATCCCTTGTGTTTTTTGCGGCGTGGAAACCAGGCCGTGGGCAGGGCTGGATTCAGCGTATCGTGAGTGCCCGTCCTGTCAACTGGTTGCGCGCGCCAGAATCCCAAACCCCGATGAGCTGGATGCGATGTATGCCGGCTATTACAGCAGCGCAAACATCACGGGCGGAACAACCGAGATGGAATCTTCCGATGTTTCGCTCCGCGCGCATGCAAAATTTCTTGCCGGGAAGGTACTGAAACCGGGCATGCGGGTGCTGGATTTCGGGGCGGGAATCGGGACCTTTAGCCAGGATTTAATACAGCGCGGCTTTGATGTGGACGGGCTTGAATATTCCGAGGGGGCGAGAAAAACAGCGCGTGAGCGCTTTGGAATGGACCTTTACGCAACGCTTAATGATCTTGGGAAGGACCGTTATGATCTCATCGTTATGGTTGAGGTCATCGAACATTTGACAGCACCTTGGGAAACGTTGAGGGCCCTTCGAGATTATTTGGTCCCTGGGGGGCGCATTTATATCACGACACCAAACCGGAATGGCTTTTGGGCAAGGCTTTATGGTGCGAAATGGCGTGAGGCAAAACCGTTTCATCTGATGCTGTTTAACGCGCATGCCTTATCGCGGATGTTGGGCGATTGTGGTTTTATGAATGTTCAGGACATCCGGTTTTCACCCCTTACGACGGACGTGATGTTGACGCAGTTGCTTCATCGTTTTTTGCAGGCCGCGTCGCTTTATGGCGGGGTTCGCATGTTTGGATGTCGAGCGGATGGTTTGAACCAATGACGTTTTGTCTTATTCCGCGAGGCAAGGTGTGAGAATTTTACTCTCGGCCTATGCCTGCGAACCGGGTCTGGGGTCCGAGCCGGGGGTTGGCTGGCATTGGGCGGTTGAACTGGCGCAGCTTGGTCACGAGGTCTGGGTGCTGACCCGTGCCAGCAATCGGCCGGCCATTGAACGGGGGCTGGCAACGGTTGCCGCCGCCGGAAATCTGCACTTTCTTTATTACGACCTTCCGCGCTGGGCCGGATGGTGGAAGAAGGGAAGGCGCGGCGTGCATCTTTATTACCTGCTCTGGCAATGGGGCGTTTATGGCCTGGCAAAGAAGGCGCATGCGAAAAGTCCGTTTGATCGCGTCCACCATGTGACATTGGTGAGTGCGCGTCAGCCAAGTTTTCTGGGCGGTCTCGGTGTGCCGTTCATTTTTGGCCCGGTTGGTGGTGGCGAACAGGCCCCTTTCCGCCTTCGTTTTGGCTTTGGCTTGCGCGGTTGGGTGGGGGAATTGTTGCGCGATGTCGTCAATGTGCTGGCCTGTTACGACCCCTTTCTTCGCAGGACATTTCGACGCGCTTCAAAAATTTACGTCACATCGGCGGCAACGAAAAACTTCGTTCCAAAGGCCCATTGGTCGAAGACGGCGGTTGCGCTTGCCATTGGTGTGGACGCGTTGTCAGCGGCGGCGGGTTCTTTCGAGGACGCAAAACCCCCTTCCGGCCTGCGGGTTCTCTATGTGGGTCATTTTCTGGATTTAAAGGGCATGCATCTCGGCCTGCCGGCCTTTGCGGCCCTTCACCGGGTGGCGCCAAATGCGCGCCTTACCCTCATCGGCGACGGGCCATCGGCAAAGCGTTGGGGGCGGCTTGCCGCGCGCCTTGGTATTTCTGACAGCATCGACTGGCATGGCTGGATGCCCCAGGCGGAGCTTCTAGATATCTATGGACAGCACGATGTGCTGCTGTTTCCAAGCCTTCGCGATTCGGGCGGCATGGTGGTGCTGGAGGCAATGGCGCAAGGCTTGCCGGCCATATGTCTGGATCTTGGCGGGCCGGGTGTGATGGTCAACGCGAATTGCGGTCGGGTGGTTGCGACAAAGGGCCGGGGGCCGAAGGTTGTGATTGCAGGCCTGGCGCACGCGCTTGTCGAACTCGCGGGCAATCCGGCGCTTCGAAGAAGACTCTCGCAAGGGGCAAAAGAACGGGTTTGCGCGTTTGCATGGAAAGAAAAAGTGGCGCGAATTTTGGCGGAGGCGGAAAACCGGTGAGGCTGCTTCGACTTCGGGAAACGGCGACCCTTGCCATTCTGGCACTTTATCTCATCCTGAATTACGGGTTCATGCTGATTCGTGTGCCCCCGAATGTCGGCTTACCGCTCGGCGAAATTCTACTGTTTAGCTATCTTCTGTGGCTAAACGACGTGCGTCTGTTGCCGCGCTTTTCAAAGACCATTTTTCTCCTTCCCTTTTTGTTGTGGTGGGGGCTGGGTTTGGGGCGCGCTTATCTTGCCTTTCCGGAATATGGGCTCGTTGCAATTCGTGACGCGACCCATGTGATCGAATCCCTGTTCCTGTGGGTTGGCTTCGTCTTTGCGGCGAAGGAAGAAAACATCGAACGGTTTTTCCGATGGCTGCCATGGCTGCTTGTGGCTGCCGTTGTCTACGCATTTGGATTTCCCATGCAGGAAATGCTTAAGGATTTTTCACCAAGTGTTCTTTCGACTGCCGGAAAATCAACGGCGATTTTTTTCCAATACACGAACACATCGGTGATGGTGTTGATGGCCGCAGCCTATCTCATGATTGTCCGCCCAAAAACAATTGGCCTCGGCCCGTTGTTGCTGGCGCCGCTGCTTCTGGCCTATGTCGTTGCCTTTTTCCAGGCGCGCACAATTTACCTTCAGGTCATTGCGATGATGCTGCTGTTTGCATGGCAGTATCGTGGCTCTTTCGTAAAAATGTCGTCTTCCCTGCTGTTTGGCGCGCTGGCTTTTCTTATCGTGTCGGCGTTTGGCATTCAACTCACCGGTCGTCTTGGCGGCACGGTTTCCCTTGAATTTGTTATTGAGCATTTCGGAACGATTATGGGGGAAGGCGAGGGCGAGTTTGAAGGAGTCGCTGGCGGTGTTGATCTAAGAACCGGGTGGTGGCTTGATATTTGGGAGCGGGTTACGTCCAGCGCCGGGAATTTTCTCTTTGGCCTTGGCTATGGGTTCCCATTGGTCGATTTTCACGGCATCGGCGGTGGGGCGGTTCGCGAGCCGCACAATTCCTATATCTCGATTTCTGCGCGTACAGGGCTCTTTGGTCTCTTCGCCTTTATCTGGATGCATGCGGTTTTGCTGACTGTCTGGTTTCGTGCCATGCGCCTTTGCCGGCGGGCGAAATACCGCATTGGTCAGGAGAGGCTCCTGGTGCTTTTTGTCTTTTTCCTTCTGATGTGGGTTTTTGGCATTGCCGAAGATGCGTTCGAGAAGCCCTTTAATGCAATCCCCTATTATTTTTTCTGGGGCATCGTGCTGCATTATTCCTTATATTTGCGCGCAAAGCTGAAAGCATCTCCGGTTACTAGGCGTCCACTTCGCAGCCGTGTTCGAGGGCAGGCGCATGCGCGTTCTTTTCGTCCATAATTTTTACCAACAGGCGGGTGGCGAAGATGCTGTGTTCGCAAATGAATGCGAATTGCTGGCGGCCCATGGCCATGACGTTCAGAAATTCACCCTTGGGAATGATGTTATTCAGGGGCCGCTTGGGGCTTTTCGTACCGCCTTGACGGTGCCTTATTCGGTGTCCGCTCGCGGGCAGATGGCAAAAATATTGGCAGAACATGCGCCGGACCTTGTCCACGTCCACAATTTCTTTCCGCTGCTGACGCCGTCCATTTTCGATGCCTGCCGGGATGCGCGCGTTGCTTCGGTGATGACGCTGCACAATTACCGGCTGATTTGTCCGGCGGCGACCCTTTATCGTGGCGGCCAGATTTGCGAGGAATGTGTGATGGGTTCGCCCTATCGCGCGGTCTTACACAGATGCTATCGCGGCTCGCGACCTGGGTCCCTTGCCGTTGCGCGCATGGTTGCTCGCCATCGAAGACACGGCACCTGGGCAACCCGGCCCGATCGCTTTGTTGCGTTGACCGAATTTGCCAGACGCAAATTCGTCGAAGGCGGCCTGCCCTCGACACATATCCAGGTAAAGCCGAATTTTCTCCCCGACAATCATGTGGCGGGCAAACCCGTCGGGGGTCGTAGCGGCGCTCTTTTCGTCGGCCGTCTTAGCCCGGAGAAGGGCATCAAGACGTTGCTTGATGCCTGGCAAAACCTGGACGTTCCGCTGCGGCTGATTGGCGAGGGGCCGCTTCTGGAAGTGGCGCGTCGCCGCAAAGGGCCGGCGGTCACCGTACCGGGCGTTCTGGGGAAAGAAGACGTCGCGGCGGCAATGGCGCAGGCCGCTTTTCTTGTCCTGCCCTCGCAATGGTACGAAGGTTTTCCGATGGTGTTGGTGGAAGCCTTTCGGGCCGGACTTCCGGTGATCGCGTCCAAACTGGGTGCGATGGCGGAAATTGTGGAGGATGGAAAAACGGGTCTGCATTTTGAACCGGGGAACGTATCGGATCTGGCGGCGAAAGTGCGCTGGGCCGTGGCCAATCCGGACGCGATGGGTGCCATGGGCGCGAACGCCCGAAAGAGTTATGCGGAAAATTACACGGCGGACGTAAACTATACACGCCTGATGGAAATTTATGATGAGGCCCGGCATGCGGAGCGTGCATAAGATGGCCCGGCATGCCCATATGGGGCGTGCATAAGGAGGGCGCTGCGGATGCGCATATTGATTACCGGGGGTGCCGGCTATATTGGCAGCCACACGGTTTTGGAGCTTTCAGCTGCCGGTCACGATTTGGTTGTTGTTGACAATCTTTCGGCAGGCCATGCTTGGGCGGTGCTCGCCGGCAAATTGGTCGTTGCGGATTTGGCCGACGACATAGCGATGGAGGCGGTTTTCAAAGAACATAGCTTCGATGCCGTCGTGCATTTTGCTGCCCATATCGAAGTTGCTGAATCGGTTGCCGACCCGCTGAAATATTACCGGAACAACACCAGAAACACGCTGGCGTTGCTGGATCGCTGCCTTCGCTTCGGCATCAAATCTTTTGTCTTTTCTTCGACGGCCGCGGTTTATGGCATGCCTTCGAAGCCAGCGGTTTCTGAAACCGCCGCTCTGCTTCCCATCAATCCTTATGGTGCGTCGAAGATGATGAGCGAGCGCATGTTGCAAGACGCAGGCCACGCGTCGGGTTTGCGTTGTGTCATCCTGCGTTATTTCAACGCCGCCGGGGCCGACCCGCAATTGCAAATCGGACAGGCGACACCAAACGCAACGCATTTAATCAAAGTGGCCTGCGAAGCGGCGCTTGGGCTTCGGGAAAAACTGACCGTCTTCGGCTCCGACTACCCGACGCCGGATGGTACTTGCGTGCGCGATTACATTCACGTTTCGGATCTGGCGGCGGCGCATCGGGCGGCCCTTGACTATCTTGGCTCGGGCGGCGCGTCGCTTGTTTTAAATTGCGGTTATGGCCATGGGGCAAGCGTGCGCGAGGTCATCGCGATGGTAAAGCAGGTGTCCGGTATTGATTTTTGCGTTGAGGAAGGCCCAAGGCGTGCGGGCGATCCGCCGGAACTGGTGGCCGATGCCGCGCGCATTCGCGCGGCCCTTGACTGGAAACCGCAATATGACGATTTGCGGTTTATCGTCGAGACGGCGTTTAACTGGGAACGCACCTATCGAGATGGCGGCGCCGGGCATGCCTGAAACGGGGGCCGTTATCGGCGCGCCGGTGACGGTGGGCGACGTTGACGCCGCAGCGGCAACGATCCTTGCTGCGGCCGAGGCGGGCAAAGGCGGGTATGTCTGCGTCGCAAATGTGCACATGGTGACGACGGCAAGAAAGGATTCCAGCCTGCTTGCGGCCATGGAAGGCGCGCTTTGGGTAACCAGTGACGGCATGCCGCTTGTCTGGGCGTTGCAGCGCCAGGGCCATGAAAAGGCACGCCGGGTAGCGGGCCCGGATCTGATGCGGCATTTGCTGAAGGCGGCGGAGACGGCACGTGTGCCGGTCTATTTTTTCGGTGGCGATGCGACCACAATTGCTGCCTTGAAAGTTGCCTTGGCAACGCAGTTTCCGGCTCTTGTCCTGGCTGGAATTTGTTCGCCGCCGCTGTTGCCTCTGAAGCCTGCGGTGGACGCCGAAACCGTGACGGGCATCAACGGCTCCCACGCCCGCCTTGTCTTTGTAGGCCTTGGTTGTCCAAAACAGGAATATTGGATGGCGGCTTACGCGCCGCATCTTATGGGCGTGCAGATCGGCGTCGGGGCGGCATTTGATTTCTTTGCCGGGACGGTAAGGCGCGCGCCGCGCTGGATGCAGACGGCGGGCCTTGAGTGGCTGTTTCGGTTATGCGCAGAGCCACGGCGCCTCTGGCGGCGCTATTTGGTCACAAACAGCCGGTTTATCTGGTACGTTCTCGCTGCATGGTTGCGATCAAAGAGGGGCCGCGTTTGAGCCGATGACAAAAAACCCGCTTCAAGCATTTTTTACCGCTGAATTTGCCGAGCACGCCGCCACCGCCACGGCGACGGAACAGGCCCTTTATGCGCCCTTTCACCGCCTTCTCGAAATTTCAGTGATGGCCATCCGCGATGGCGGCAAACTTCTCTTCTTCGGCAATGGGGGCAGCGCTTCCGATGCCCAGCATCTGGCAACAGAATTAAGCGTTCGTTTTTCAAAAAACCGCAAGGCGATTGCCGCGATGGCATTAACGGCGGATACGTCGACTTTGACGGCCATCGGCAATGATTTTAGCTTTGATGCGCTTTTCGCCCGTCAGGTGGAAGCGCTTGGCCGGCCTGGCGACGTGGCGATTGGGATCAGCACGTCGGGGCAAAGCCCGAACGTTCTTCTCGGTCTTGAACAGGCCCGCAAGATGGGCCTTGTCGCCGCCGCGTTTGGAGGCAAAGGTGGCGGCCGGCTGAACGAATTTGCCGACCCGCTTTTGCTTGTTCCCAGCGATCGCACGTCGCGCATTCAGGAAATGCACATTATGCTTGGTCACATGTTTTGTGCGGCTCTGGAACAGGAACTCGGCCTCGTCTAGGAGAGCGTCAGATGAGCAAGGAAACGGGCGCGGCCCCAGATCCATCCGCCTTCGCAACCGAAGTGGAATCCTTTCATGACGCGCGCGTGATCTGCGTTGGCGATGTCATGCTTGATCGCTTCGTCTATGGAGATGTGGAACGCGTTTCACCCGAAGCTCCCATTCCGGTTCTTCACATTCGCCGGGAAACAACGGTTCTTGGTGGTGCTGGGAACGTGCTCCGAAATCTCATTGCCTATGGTGTGCAGCCGCGTTTCTTTGCCGTTGTCGGCAAGGATGCGGCGGGGAGCGAATTGCGCGAACTTGTTCGTGCGTCGGGCGCTGACAATGACGGTATTTTTATAGAGGCCGGCGGCCAGACAACGGTCAAGAATCGTTTTATTGCGGCAAGCCAGCAACTTCTGCGGGCCGACCGGGAGGCGCCTGTCGCTCTTGACGATGCCACGCGCGGCAAGGTTCTAAGCGGCATTGAAGACGCCCTTCAGGCGGCGGATGTGCTGCTGCTTTCGGATTATGGCAAAGGCCTGCTGGCGGGTGACATGGCACAGCGCATTCTCGACATGGCTAGGCAGGCGAACGTGCCGACCGTCGTCGATCCGAAAGGGTTTGATTATTCCCGCTATCGCGGGGCGACGCTGCTGACACCCAATTTGCGCGAACTTCACGAAGCCACGCAGATGCCGGTTGCAACGGACGGGGACGTGATTGCAGCGGCGGAAAGCTTGTTGAAAACGGCTGCTGCTGACGCCATCCTGGTCACGCGAAGCGCCGCGGGCATGACGTTGGTGACGAAGGAAAAAGAAATTACGCATCTGTCGGCCCGCGCCCAGGAAGTCTTTGACGTTTCCGGGGCCGGCGACACGGTGGTCGCCACCCTTGCCGCCGCCCTTGCCGGCAGCGCGACGCTTTCGGACGCCGCCTATCTCGCAAACATTGCGGCCGGCATTGTTGTTGGCAAGGTGGGCACCGCCGTTGTGCATTCGGACGACCTTATGACGGCCCTACATGAACGTGATCTGCTTGCAAATGCGGATAGCTGCGTTTCGCTGGACCATGCGAACGAAGCCGTTGAACGCTGGCGGCGACAGGGCTTGCGCATTGGGTTTACGAATGGCTGTTTTGACCTGCTGCATCCTGGGCATGTGTCGCTGCTGCGTCAGGCAAAGGCGGCCTGCGACCGGTTGATTGTCGGTTTGAACAGCGACGCTTCCGTCGCGCGTCTGAAAGGTCCTGAGCGCCCAGTGCAGGCAGAGATGGCTCGGGCGACGGTGTTGGGCTCGCTTGCCGACGTCGATCTGGTTGTCCTGTTTGCAGAAGATACGCCGGTCCGGCTTTTAAAGAGGCTCCGTCCGGACGTTTTGGTGAAGGGGGCGGATTACCGGGTGGATGAAGTGGTTGGCGCGGATTTTGTGATGAGTTATGGCGGCAAAATTCTGCTGGCCGATATCACGCCTGGCCATAGCACCACCTCCACCATCACCCGGATCGCGAAATAGAGGAAAGCGGATTGCCGTCACCGCCCATCGCGCCTAAGGCGCCGAAGGCGCCAAAGCAATCTTCGGCCTCGTCGCCGGACACCGTGCCGCTGGATATAGAGAACGCAATCCGTCTCTACCATCTTGCCGGGCAGCACCAAAAGGCCGGCCGGGCCGATCAGGCCATCTCGCTTTATCGTGAACTTCTTCGCATGGAACCTCGGCACCTTGCCGCCATGGCGGCGCTGGAAATCTTGCTGGAAGAACAGGGCAGCAAAGAAGCAGCACGGACCATCAACCGCCGCCGGACGAGGGTTGAAGCGCGCAATGCGTATGCGATTGGAAAGGCGTTGGCGGAGGAAGGGCAACATGACCGTGCCGTGCCTTTCTTCGAACGTGCGATCGGGTTGAAGCCGGATTACCTGAAAGCCATCTGGCGGCTTGGTGAAACATTCAGCCATCTCAAGCAGGTGCCGGACGCGCTTCGATGTTATCAACGCTGCTTGGAATTAAACCCGAACGATGTTGAAGCGCATTTTATGATTGCCACCTTTGGGGGCGAGGCGGCGCCAGTCTGTGCGCCGGAAGTCTATGTGCGGAATTATTTTGACAATTATGCCGAAAGCTTTGACGAACATCTTTGCGAAAGTCTGGATTATCGCGGGCCGGAAATTCTTTTTGCTCATGCTCGGGGCTTCCTCGGCCAGGAAGAAGCTCGCTTTGACATTCTCGACATCGGTTGCGGGACGGGTCTGGTCGGGCAAAAATTTCACGGCCTTGCGCGCAGTCTGACGGGGGTTGATCTTTCCCCGGAAATGATTGCGCGCGCAAAAGCATGCGGCCTTTACGACAGTCTTCACATTGCCGAAGCGGTGGCGTTTTTGACCCAGGCCCCGCCAGGCCGGTACGACCTTCTGCTTGCCTGTGATTCACTTGTCTATATCGGGGATCTTGAGCCCCTGATGGCGGCCGCCACCCAGGCGCTGCGGTCCGGCGGGTTTTTTATCCTCTCCCTTGAAAAAAGCGACGCGCCGGGCTTTGCTTTGCAGACATCTGGCCGCTATGCGCACCATCCGGATTATTTGCCGAAATTGATGACGGACCGTTTTTGTATTCGCGCTGCGGACGAGGCGGTCCTGCGGCGCGAATTCGGCACACCCGTCGTCGAGCGGGTGTATGTGCTCGAAAAATTGTGAGGGGGTAAGCTATCTATCCTGTTGATTTAAAATAGAAAAAGGTAAAATTTTTGATCAGGGTTCCCTGATTCTTGAAATCGGTTATGATAAAATTCAGACATTCAAGATAAGACATGGGCCCATGTCTGCCTTGGCAAAGGGCGGAAGAATTTGGGCCAGGGAAGGGCACGATGAGTGAAGCCTCGAATGAAGCCGTGAAAACGCAGATGGTTAGCCGCCGCAAGGCGCTGGCCCGGCTTGGGTTGGGTGCTGCCGCTGTCTATACGGCGCCGGTGCTACTCCATCTTGACGGCAGTGCCATGGCGAAGATCAAACCTTCCCCCTGCGGCAAAGGCAAAGGCAAAGGCAAAGGGTGTCCAAGCAGGCCGACGCGTCCCACCCGACCGTCTGGACCCTCTGGGCCCTCTGGGCCATCGCGTCCGTCTGGACCTTCCGGGCCGTCTGGGCCATCGCGTCCGTCTGGGCCATCGCGTCCGTCTGGGCCATCGCGTCCTTCGCGATCTTCCCGTCCTTCGCGACCTTCGCGATCTTCCCGGCCTTCACGACCGTCATAGGGTACGCTTTTCCGTTGATCCTTATGGGCCGGTAATCATTCATGCGGCTTTGTTTCGAAGGCATTCCTCGTCCCGTTTCGTTTCAGGGGTGCGACGCCCTTCTTCCTTTTCTAAAACCTCCGATTGCAGCCTGGCCCTATACGCTTGCGAAAGCCGAGGCGGTCCACCCGGTTCTGACTCTTGCGCGG
>CAYTAE010000019.1:0-457 GCA_964435655.1 uncultured Rhodospirillaceae bacterium | reverse complement strand
GGCAGGGTATCGCGTCACGTCCTGCGTCCATGACAGCGTGTCTTATGATTATGTGGATGCCTATGAGGCCGTTGCGGGGTTTTTTTCCGAACTCTACATCGCGTTTATTGCGGCCAATCCAGAACTTCTTTGCATTCATGCGGCGGCCTTGCGTTTTAAGGAAGGCCTTTTCGTCTTTCCGGCCAGCGGCAAGGCCGGCAAGAGCACGCTGGCGGTTCATGGGGCGGCGGCGGGTGCCGTTCTTTTCACCGACGATGTGCTGCCCATTCGCGACAGCGAAGGGCTTGGCGTCTCGTTGGGCATGGCGCCCAGGCTTCGGCTGCCGCTGCCCGAAAATGTGACGGCGGATTTTCGCGCCTTTCTCAAGGCGCGGTCTGTGTTGGAAAATTCTTACGGAAAATTTATCGGCGTGAAGCCGGGTGAAATTGCCAGCTTTGGTTCGGTCGCGCCGATTGTT
>CAYTAE010000018.1:0-13926 GCA_964435655.1 uncultured Rhodospirillaceae bacterium | reverse complement strand
GAACGACCAGCTGCATCTTGAAGCCTCCTTCATGGTGCTGGCCAGGCTGTCGTCCCTATCCCTGATGAATTTCCTGCGTTAACAAAAAAACGTTCAAGCAGAGGGTACTTCCATGATGTTACAGACCGAACATTTGACCGAAACCTTGCCGCCGGAAGCAGATAATACGGAAGCAGGCGAGATGGTTATTCAGGGCCGTTTCGGCGAGCTTAAGTTCGGCCCGCAAAATCTTCTGCGGCTTCCAAATGGCCTGCTCGGTTTTTCCAGCCATCACAATTTCGGCTTGGCAAATTTCCCGAACCAAGAATTCGGGCGCTTCAAAATCCTGCAATGCCTAGAAGATTCAGAGCTTTCTTTCCTGGTCCTACCGTTGGAATCGGAATCGGACCTCATCAATGCACGTGATCTTGACGTGGTCTACGAACAATTGGCCATTCAGAAGGAGGATGGTGCCGTTTTGCTTATCCTGACTGCGCGCCGCGAAGAGGAAAAATCCGTTATTTCGGCCAATCTTCGCGCACCCATTTTTGTGGATACCCGTCGGCAAGTTGGACGCCAATGCGTACTTTCCAACCCAGATTACGCGATCAAGCATTTGCTTTAGGCACAAGGATCATGAACAACCCGAAAAACCCTGTTGAATTTTGCATAGTGGACCCGGCAAATTTTGCCGCCATGGCAAAAGTCCATCGTTTCTGCAAAACAATTTTGCAAGCATTTTCCGCGTCTTTTCAACGAATTGCATCGAAATTTCCCTATCCTATTCAAATTCCTTTGGAAGCTTTGGGTTCATGTTCGTTTCTTCATGGAACCTTAAGTTATTTCGGGCACCCTCCGGAGCGGTACGGTTTGTACCAGTCGGTTAGCAGGAAGCTAACAAACACATCCAAGTAGGAGAATTAAAATGGCTCTCAATCTTATTTCCAACTTTGCAGCCAATGTTGCGCATCGCAACCTGGTTAGCACCGACATGGCGGCGTCGAGTTCGCTTGCAAAACTGTCATCTGGTACGCGGGTTCTTTCCGCTGCTGACGATGCAGCTTCGCTGGCCATTGGCTCCCGCCTTGCAGCGGAAATTGGGGCCCAGCGTCAGGCTAGCGTCAATGCCGGTCAGGCTGGTTCCCTGTTGCAGATCGCTGACGGCGCCTATACGGTCGTCAACGACATTCTTATCCGGATGAAATCGCTGGCGGTTCAGTCCGCTTCCGGTCAGTTGTCTTCGACCGAGCGTACGATTCTCCAGAGTGAATTTCTTGCCCTTCAGAACGAGGTTTCCCGTATCTCGAACGATACGGAGTTCAACGGCATCAAACTCATTTCCGGGTCTGCAACCAATGCGACAACTTCCTCTTCGGCACTTTCTGCTGTTGGGATTCAGTCGGTTGATTTCAGCACGACAACCCATGCCGTAGACGACAACACCTATCGCATCACCTATGATGGGGCCAACCAGTTGACCCTGACCAGGCTTGCCGGTACAGGTCCGAACACGGCCACTGTCAACATCCAGAGTCAATTGGATGCTCTGATGACCGGCAACACGCTTGCCGCCGGTACGACGGGTCAAATCCAGCTGAGCAATCTTGGCATTACGCTTACGATCGATGACAGCTTTGACCGGACTGTGGCCATTGCTGCAACAACCACGGACAACGCTGTTGCGGGCAACGCCCAAATTACTGCTCTAACGGCAGCAGCGGCGTTTACGACCTCTGGCGTGTCGGCCGCTACTCTCACGGCCCTCGCCGCGGTTACGGCGTTGAATGCGGATGGTGCAGGTTATGATGCAACAACCGGTGTGCTTCGCATTGCTGTTGGGAACAACACGACTCTCAACAGCATCGACTTACGAGCCCTTGCCGGGGTGGACTTTGGTTCCGGTGCGGGTACCCTTGAGACCGTCACGGCGGTTGGTGAAGCCATCACCATCTCCGTCAATGGTGAGGCACTCGGTACGCTGACCCTTTCCGGCGTGGCCTCGTCAACGACCGCTGCAGTCGGTGGCTTCATTGAGATCAACATTGGCCAGGCGATTGTCAACAATGACTACACCGCGTCTGGCGGCTCAACGTCCTTCACCTTTAAGATCGGGACGGGCAATGTCTCCAGTGAAGATGATCTGGCCTTCAGCATCAATTCTGCGACGGCCTCCACACTCGGCGTTGATAGTGGTTCGATTCAGATTGATGGCGCGACCGGCTCAAATGCCGAAACCGCCTCAACTGCGGTCACAGCCGCGATCAACACTCTGAGCAACAGCCGTGCAATCATCGGTGCGGCTCAGAACCGGCTCTCCTTCGCCTCCGCAAATCTTGCGACGGCGACTGAGAATGCCGAAGCCGCTCGGAGTGAGCTGATGGATCTGGATGTTGCGTCTGAAATGACAGCCTTCACCAGCAAGCAGGTCTTGCTTCAGGCTGGCGTCTCAATGTTGGCGCAGGCCAACCAGCTTCCGCAGAATCTGTTGCGGTTGTTCCAGTAAAACCAAGGCATTGGAGAGGGGGTTCGCCCCCTCTCCTTCGTCTTCTTTTTAAGTTTTGAAGTCCCAGTTGATGTACGCACTAGAAAGAAGCCCAAGACGCCTTTTTGAGAAACCTTATTTTCGAAGGCCCTAATGGAAAGCTCTTTAAATTTAAACAACCTTGTTGTCGATAATAACGGGAATGTGAGTTTTTCCGGTCTGAGTTCCGGTGTCGATTTCTCAAATGTTGTCAGCCAGATCATTGCTGCAAAGCAGATCCCGGTTGACATTCTCCAGACAAAAATTACCAACAACGAGGCACGCATCGCCGCACTTCAGGAGCTTCAATCGCTTCTTGGAAGCCTGCGTAGTTCTCTAAGCACCCTCCAGGGGGCGGTAAGCGTTGGCGGCACAAACAATGCATTTTCGTTGAAGCAGGCATTTGCCTCAACGTCACGGCTGGACGCCACGACACCCTCCCTCGCCGCCAATTTGGTCGGCGTCAGCGTTACAAATGCCGCCAACCTTGGCAGCCATACCCTTGAAATTCAAAAGATCGCAACGGCGCATAAAGTAAGCAGCGATGCTTTTGCCAGCACCTCAACAGCGATTTCCGGACTAACGGATAACGCCTCATTTACAATTGGGATCACGGGTGGCAACACGGCAACGGTCAACCTGTCCAGTTCCGATACGTTGCTGGATGTCCGAGACAAGATCAACAATGCAAATACCGGTACCAACGCAACGAAAGTTTCTGCAAGCATCGTTGCCGTAAGTGCGACGGAAAATTACCTCGTGATAACCGCCGACGAGACGGGGAAAGACCTGATCCTGACAGATGGCACGGATACGCCCCTCGATACCTTTGGGGTTCTAACCGGTTCTGCCATCAAGACGGAGCTTCAGACGGCCCAAAAAGCGAGCTTTACCGCCGACGGAATTCTTGATGCGTCCTTTTACCACTCCGCCCTGGTAGCGGACAGCGCGGCCGCTTTCAGCGGATATACAAGCGTTACAGCGGGCTCTCACAGTTTTGAAATCAGAGACACCGCCGGAACCCTGGTCGGAACCGTCAACTACGCCGATACGGACAGCCTGGATGATCTGGCGCTAACAATTGGCGCCATCAGCGGTGTCAGCGCCCAGGTTGTCTCGGATTCAGGCCAGTTCCGCCTTCAAATCACGAAGGATGATGGCACCGCTGTTACACTTGAAAATGATACGGACAGCCTGCTTACGGATCTTAATTTCATAAAACCAAATCTGAAAGTTATTACGCGCGATAGCAACACGATTAACGACCTGTTCCCAGGCATAACGGTTACCCTTTTTCAGGCAGAAGTCGGGACAACAATAAAAATTGATGTTGAACAAGACTTAAGTTCCATCAAAACAGACGTTCAGAACTTCATCACCGCCTACAATACCGCGCGTGAATTCATCAACAAGCAGTCCCAGGTGGATCTGAAGACAGGAGCGCCAGCTGAAGGTGCGGTCCTCTTCGGATCAACGACACTCGACCAAATCTCAGCTCAAGTCGGAGACATTGTCGGACGCGGTGTCATAGGCGTAAACAGCCAATTCAGCGTCCTTCGCCAGGTTGGCATCACATTCGAGACGCTAAATCCAAACAATATTCTAGATGCAAACAAGCTGGTCTTAAACGAGACCGACCTGGACGCCGCATTGTTGAACAATGCCGAAGACGTGCGCAGGCTTTTTGCCTTTGATTTTACGTCCTCGGACCCGAACGTATCGCTGGTCAGCTTTACCGGAGCCACCTCCTACAACGCCTCTGGTTATACGTTGAACGTTGATTTTGACGATCGCTACAAAGGCAACGAAATCACGACAAACACGGTCTTCACGCCAAGCTATGGCGTCACTGGCATGCCGGGGGGTGATGGCATCAGCCAGGTTCAGTTCGGCGATGAGGTCTTTTCCGGCGAGGCGTTCCGTTACAGCTATGACACCGCGGCAGAAAATATGACGGTCCTGAACCTTGCAACCGGCATTACCAGCACGGTCAATGTCACATCTGCTATCGACGCCGTTGCCGGCACGGGCCTGAATCTTGGCGCTGGGCAGAGCGTAGACATCACCTTCCCGGAAACCTTCGTTACCTTGACCTTGACGGGCGATGGCACGGCCTTCGATCGCAATACGGACATCGCCGCAAATGTGAACGCAGATACCAGTGCTGTCAGCTTTGTTACTTTTGGCAACGTGACAAACGCGAACGATAGCAATGGGGGTGTTTCTGAACCGACCCTTCAGGCGTTGCTTTCCGGTGCTGCCGCTTCCAGTTACGCCACGGCAACCGGCCTTCTCAGCCTAAACATGACTTCCGACGGCGCGGGCAGCACGATTTTTGACACAACCGCCGGCGTGACCTTCGTGCTGGACGCCGCCTTCAACGGATCCAACGACACGGCGACGACCCTGGACATCGAGGACGCCGGCGCACATACCGTCGGCATCGTCGTCAATGGCGAGGAAATTGCCGTTGTTTCCCTGGACGCCCTGACCTCAACCGGGGCCGGAACAAACGCGATTACGATCGATGTCGGGACCGGAATGCTGGCCGAAACTTCCGTCGTTACCAGCAAGGATTCCGCGATCAGCAATTACCTGACGGGCAATCTCGACAGTTCCTTCCAGATACTCGATAGCCTGGGTGCACCGGTTACCGGCGGTACGATCAACTACGCTTCCACAGACAGTCTCCAGGATATCGCCGATACCATCAATGCCGTTTCTGGAATTTCTGCAGCCGTTTTCGAGACCAACGGCAAGTTCCAGATTGATATTCTGGCCGATGACAGCACCGAGCTTAGTTTCAACGACAGCGGCGACCTCATCAGCCAGCTTGCCATTACCAAAGATCTAGCCGCCAACATCAAAAGCGCCACAATCAATGGCGTCAGCAGCTCTGTAACGATTAGCGGCAAAACGATGACGGCCAACAATCTTACCAGCGCCAATGGGTTGCAGACTCTTTATGCCGGCACGAAAGATGTAACCAACGTCGCTCTCAATTATACGGTGGGCATCGGCGCCCAAATGACCGCCGTTCTAGATGCCGCTCTCGACCTGACAAATGGTGCCCTTAAAACGGAAACGGACGCACTAAGCGACCAAAACACGGTGACGGAAGAGCGCATCACAGAGCAGCTTATTCGGCTTGAGCGCGAACGCGAGACGTTGCTCGAAAAATTTATCGCGATGGAGACGGCATTGGCAACAATGCAAACCATTCTTGACAGCCTCAAGCTGTCCACCGACCTTCTCTCCGTCAACAGGTAAGAAAATGAATGAAACCCGTTTGCCAAACGACAAAACGCAGAACGGGAAATATAAAATACGTCTAAAATGCGACCAAGGAGCGTAATGTGGAAAAAACGGCTTCGAATACTTACAAAATGCAACAGATTATGACTGCTTCTGGAACGAAGCTTGTTGCAATGCTGTATGACAAGGCAATTGCAAGCCTGAACGAAACCATCCGCGCCACGGAAGCAGGTGATGTACAGGCCCGCTGGGACTCAAATCTTCGCACGCAGGAGATTCTTATGCACCTTGCGGCAACCCTTGATCATGAAAAGGGTGGCGATATTTCAAAAAATTTAGACCGCCTCTACCACTTCATGTTGAACCGTCTGCTCTGGGTGGACGTCAACAACGATCCGGCACCGGCCCGTGAAGTCATCAATCTTCTGGAACCCCTTCGCCAGTCCTGGAACGAACTGGCAAGCCAGGGCGCTACCGAGAAAGCGCCGGCCACCGATTCCGCCTACGGAAAAGGCTTCGCCGTCTCCGCTTAGCTTCACCAACTTCGCTTACAAAGCCTTATCAGCCTGCACCCATCCCCACTTCACGCACGCGTTTCCTCACCCGGCTTCTTGGCACGCCTCTGGGCACACGCCGTCTATAGCAATTTTGCCCTACTCTTACGTCTCGGCAATATTTGCCGTCGTAATCAGCACTATCTGCCATATAGGCAAAAAGAGCGGCCCATTGCCCTGGTAATTTCATGATTTTCTATTATTTATCAAAGGGTTATTTTTTCAATGCGTTTGGCCCGGGGATTGCTTTTCTTTAAGCGATGGAAAAACAGCAGCAAATAGAAAGCCCAGGCCAACACAGGGAATTGGGCGCCCCCTTCGAGGGCAGCATGAATTACGGATACAGCGAAATTATGACGGCATCCCAGTCGCATTTGATCGTGATGCTGTATCGCGAAGCCCTGGCGGCGCTAAAAGCTAGCGTTGCAGCTATTGAACGCGGCGATATTGAAGCGCGCTGGCTGGCAAGCACGAAAGCGACGAATATTCTCGCGCATCTTCACCTAACCTTGGATTTCCATCGCGGTGGACACACTGCAAAGAATCTCGGACGCATTTACAGGTACATCCTGCAACGCCTGCTAAGCGTCAACATCAAGAACGATGCGAAGCCCGCACAGGAAGGCGCACGGCTTCTCGAACCTTTGCTCAATTCTTGGGAAGATCTGGATATCCGGATATCCCATTCAAGCGAAAGTGAACTTTCAACCGATCAGAACTAAGGCCAGGAAGGCTTAAGAATGGAATTCTCTTCATTAGAGTTGATAAAAAAGAATTCAGAAAATGTATTGAACAAGCCTCGTTTTGAGGAAGATTCGCCGCTTGTTCCTTTCACCGATTTTCTAAGGCCAACGGTCATCGACGTTCGGCCAAGCGAAACACCTGCACGCGCCGAGCGCAAAGTTGACCGGCCAGAGCCTGCCGAACGCGCAAGCGAAGACCCGCAGCGCAAGCCAGATTATCGCCAGGAAGCAAAAGCAGAGCCTGAAGCAAAACGCGAGAACACCGAAGGAAGGCCCGCTGAACAAGTGGCTTCCACAGCATCGAATTCGGAAAAATTGGATTCGACAGCCTCGAATGCAAACAAGAAAGATGCCACGGAAACAGCACCCAACCTTGACAGCAAAGCCAAGCTTGAGAACGTTCATGCGAATGGCAAGGGGTTAAGGTCAGACCTAAAAGCCGAAACCAGTCCCACAGCCTTAAACGCAAATGGCGGGGGCTTGCAGGCCGAAACCGGTCTCACAGCCCTAAATGCACGCCCTTCAACAGAACCTCTTCTGGCAGCCCTGAAAGGAATAGAAGCCAAGGCAACGGGCAAAGATGGCACACCCCCGCCAGCCGCGAATATTCTTCGAAACGTCCTCGAAAAAGAATTTTCGCTAAATAAAAACACAACGCCGACGGTGGACCCACGCCTTCCCCAGCCGGATGACGCCCTGGTAAAAAACGCCTCAACAAAAAGCTTGGCCGGATTTTCTCTTACCAATGGTGAGAATACGAACAACCTTTTCCCGCCTTCGTCCGGGCAGGGCACCAACGCCACACAGACCATGAATGCCGCCCAGGCAAATACGTTGGGGCAAGCCTTAAACACGGCAACGGCAACGCCGTCTGTGGATTTACAATCGCAAGCTCTACAGGGCTTGGCCACGGCTAATGTGGCGACCACGCCAACGGGCGAAGCTCCCATCGGCGGCCTTTCACCTCTAAATGTAGGAGAAACGGCAACGGCCCGGGCAACGACTTTTTCTGCCATGAATGGACGCGCGCCCGCACCGTCTTCCACGCCGCCGCTAACGGACCAGGTCGCGATCCAGCTGAAACAGGCTGTGAGTGAAGGACTGGACCGCATTCGAATTCAGCTAAAACCAGCCGCCCTCGGCCATATCGACGTCACGATGGAGGTCGCAAAAGACGGCAAGGTCATGGCGGTTATCTCTGCCGAACGCCCGGAAACTTTCGAACTTCTGCAACGGGACGCGCGTGCTTTGGAGCGCGCCCTTCAAGGGGCTGGGCTACGCGCGGACTCGAACAGCTTGAATTTCCAGATGCATGAGCATGGGGACAATCAGACAGGCGAAAGCGCGCACGGTAGCAACGCATGGAAAGAAGAAGGCGTTGAAGGGGCGGAATTGTCATCTTCGAAAGAAGACGCTTATTGGACTGTTAGCGACGGCATCGTCGACATCCGCGTATAGGAGAAGCAAGAGATGGAAAGCAACGCCATTGGAAGCAACCAGGTCGGGCTTCAGAGTGCTGGAGCATCCGCAGCCCTTGCGGAAAATTTCGACAATTTTTTAAATCTGTTAACGACACAGATTCAAAATCAGGACCCACTTTCACCAATGGATTCAAATGAATTCACGTCGCAGCTCGTTCAATTCAGTGGCGTGGAACAGGCAATTAATACAAACACCAATCTTTCTTCCCTCATCGCCCTGGAAAAAGCAAACCAGCTTACAGGTGCCGTGGGATTTCTTGGAACGGAGATCGAGGCCTTCGGCAACACAAACAGCCTGACCAATGGCGAAGCAGGGTTCAGCTATGGACTGGGCGCGAATGCAACGTCGACGCAGATAACAATTCTCGACGAAGTCGGACAGACCGTCTTCAGCACTAGCGGCGAGACGGCATCTGGCCATCACATTTTCACCTGGAATGGCCTGGATAACAACGGAACAGCCCAGCCGGATGGTAAATATTCCATCCTGGTAACTGCCCTTGATGCAAATGGGGACCCCATCAGCAGCGAGACGGGCATCGTCGGCACCGTCACTGGGTTCGAGACAACGGGAGATGGGTCGATCCTGTTATCGCTTAACGGGATCGGCGTGCCGATTTCCGACATCGTATCGGTTAGCCCCGACCAAAGCGGATCGGGCATTTAAAGAATTTTAATGACCATTTCACGAACTGGAATGGAAACAGGAGAAAGAAAATGAGCGTTTTCGGAGCAATGTTTTCAAGCGTTTCGGGTTTGGACGCACAAGGCCAAGCACTTGGAATGATTGCAGACAACATCTCGAACATGAACACGGTGGGCTATAAAGCTGTCCAGGCGAGGTTCTCAACCCTGGTCGTTCAGCAACCAGGGCTACAGAGCAGCTATTCGCCAGGCGGCGTCACGTCCAGCCCCTTCTACGAGGTGGGTCGACAGGGACTCCTACAGACGTCAACTTCGGCGACGGATCTGGCAATTTCAGGAAACGGCCTTTTCGTCGTGACATCTGCTCGCACGCCGACCGCAAACGATCAACGTTTCTTTACCCGCGCCGGACAATTTGCAGTGGACGAGACCGGTTCCCTAAAAAATGCCGCAGGATTTTATCTACAGGGCTGGGTAACAGATACCCAAGGAAACCCTACTGGCGTAAATAACAATTTGTTGACGGATTTGACGACGGTAAATATCTCAAGCCTGGCCGGTAGTGCCGCGGCAACGACGTCGGTTGCAATCGGGGCCAACATTCCGGCGGAAGCGGCAGTTAATGCCAGCCATGTCATGAATGTTCTTGTCTTCGATTCACTTGGTGTCGATCACAACATGCAGATGACCTGGACAAAACAGGCAACGCCAAACAATTGGGATATTTCAGCAACAGCCATTCCCAACACGTCGGTCGTGACTCTCTCAAACGCTGCAGGACAAGTCTACGCATCAAGCGGCCGTCTGGACTTTTCACGTATTCCTACGGCAAGCACAGGCGGGACCGTTCTTGGCGATACAATCACCCTTGCCGGCACAACCTTCGAATTTACCGACGGTGCCGGTGTCGTCGGTGGCGGCAATGTCGAAGTAGACATCAGCGCTTCGGTCACAACTGCCCAGGCAATTGCCGCTTTAAAGACGGCGATTGATGGCTCGGCCGTCCCCGAAACCGGTCGATTTACCATTGGAACAGGACCGGACGTCAACAGCCTCTTTATCACACAGTCGGCAACGGGTGCGGCAGTTTCCGTTGCAGATGGTCCTGTGACGGCGGGCTCACCTTTCGTTTCACAAGTTGACCCTTTTACCGTTGTGGCGACGGCGGCAAGTGGCGCGGGTGCCGTTTTCAACGGAGATGGCACGCCGAACACCTTTAACGTTGCGACCGCCACCATCGACTGGGCAAATGGCGCCACGAACAGCATGATCGCGCTTAACCTTGGCACACCCGGTCCCCTAGGCACCGGCCAAACGGATGGCATCACACAGTTCTCAAGCGACTTTTTTGTTTCCTTCGTTAATCAAAACGGAGTGAGCTTCGGCAGCTTTACCGGCGTTAATATCAATGATGAAGGTGTGGTAACGGCTCAATTCGACAACGGGGATTCACGCGCGATCTACCGAATCCCTCTGGCAACTTTTGCCAGCCCCAATGGGCTGGAGTCAAAGAACGGCAATGTCTATGGCCAAACCGACGGTTCCGGAAGCTTCTTCCTGAATTTCGCGAACACAGGCACCGCCGGAAAAGTTGCAGCCTCCGCCCTAGAAGCCTCCACCGTGGATCTGGCGGAGGAATTTACAAACATGATTATTGCCCAGCGGGCCTATTCGGCGAACGCGAAAATCATCACAACCGCCGATGAAATGCTGGACCAATTGATCCGTATTAAACGTTAAGCAATCCTTTCCCCTCGACGGTCCCGGTTTTCGTCCCTCGCGATAGCCGGGACCGTCAATCTTTAAAATTTGTTCCATTCATTAGCGGTTTTTTAAACCCAAACGGATACAACCATACGACGGGGTTGGCGAATCGATATGAACGGCAAGTGGATGAAAAAATTGAGCGAAAATCTTTCGGAAGAAGGACTAGGAACCCGGAAATTGACGCTGGATAGACTTCCGCCAGCAAATACCCGGCGATGGGTCATTCGCCGTAAAGCACAGGTCGTCGAAGCCGTTCGGACCGGCGTGCTCAGCCTGGACGAGGCCTGTGACCGGTATACGCTCTCAATCGAAGAATTTCTTTCCTGGCAACGTCTGTTTGATAGCCACGGCGTCCATGGCCTTCGCGTCACCCGCCTCCAGGAATATCGCAACGCCAACCAAAAACTTTAAGACGGGCCTTTTCGATCACAGGCTCGTGAATTATGTGCCTTCCGCGTCGTACCGACCCCACCTTCTTTCGCTAACGACAAAGCAAAAATTTCCTTTAACTGCCACCCTATAACCGCTGGTAGGCAAATTTTGCCTGCAATTAACCTCCCATTCACCTATCCGCGCTAGCTTTTTAGACAGGATTACACACTTGGGTAATCTGGATAAATCGCCAGAGATAGATCGCTGTGAACGGATTTCTTTCTACGCTTCAGAAAATAAGCGCCGGCAGGCTACTTGTACTCGGCATCATTGGGCTCACCCTCATCGGCTTCTTTTTCTTCCTGACATCGCGGCTGACCGCCCCAAACATGGCTCTCCTTTACGGCGATCTCAGCCTTGAGGACAGCAGTCAGGTCGTTTCAAAAATAGAAAGCATGGGGGTGCCATACGAGCTGACCGGCAATGGCACACAAGTCCTGGTGCCCTCAGACCAGGTGCTTCGTCTTCGTCTTGGGCTGGCAGAAGAAGGCCTCCCCCGAGGAGGATCAATCGGTTACGAGATTTTTGACCGCTCCGAATCCTTTGGCGTCACGAATTTTGCTCAAAACATTAATCTGCTTCGTGCCCTGGAGGGAGAACTTTCCCGCACAATCCGATCCATTGCCGCAGTCCAATCGGCGCGCGTCCACCTTGTCATGCCAAAACGCGAGGTCTTCAATCGCGAGAAAGCAGAGCCGCGCGCTTCCATAATTCTAAAAATACAGGGCGGTCGACGCCTTGGTCAGGAACAGGTTTTTGCCATACAGCAGCTAGTAGCGGCAGCGGTTCCCGGCCTGCAACCAACAAATATTTCGGTTGTGGATGACCGCGGCACACTTCTCGCCCGCGGCGTAGCCGAGAATGAGAATGCCGAAAGCTTCATGGCCTCACGCACAGCAGAGGCCGAACAGAGCTATGAACACCGTCTTGCCTTATCACTGATCAAGCTGCTCGAACGATCCGTCGGCGACGGCAAGGTGCAAGCCGAAGTCTCCGTAGATATGAATTTTGATCGAATTGTCACGAATTCTGAAAATTATGACCCGGATGGACAGGTTGTCCGTTCAACACAAACCGTTGAAGAGAATGCGTCAAATCTTGAGAACAATGCCGAAACGGCGGTATCGGTTTCCAGCAACCTGCCCGACCTGGAATCCGTTGGCACGGAAAACACACCGGAAAATGCCAGCAACTCTTCACGAATCGAGGAAACGGTAAATTACGAAATCACGAAAACGATCCAGACACATACGCAGGAAAGTGGCTCCATCCAACGCATTAACGCCGCTGTACTCGTCGACGGTATTTATACAAAGAATGAGACTGGCGAATCCATCTATCAGCCACGCAGCACTGAAGAACTGAAAAAGCTTGCGACACTTGTCAAGACAGCCATCGGCTATGACGAGAAACGCGGCGACCAGGTTGAAATTATTAACATGCAGTTTGTCCAGTCCAGGGCATTACCGGAAGAGCAACCGAATCTGGAATTTCTGGGGTTAACAAAATCAGACTATTTCCGAATGGCCGAAATCATGGTTCTAACGGTAGTGGCCATTCTTGTGTTGTTGCTGGTTGTGCGCCCATTAATTTCGCATGTCGTTCGCGTCATACCAGAAGCTATGGCAGAAGGTCAAAAATTGCTCGCAGATCAACGCGCATCAGAAACCCCAGCTCTCGCATCGCCAACCGCAGAACTCGGCGCAGAAGCATCCGCTATAGGAACGGGAGGAACGGGAGAAACCGCACAAGCCCCCCCTGAATCGATGATCGATATGGCCAAAGTTGAGGGACAGGTTCGTGCGTCAACTGTGAAACAAATTGGTGAAATTGTTGAGAAGCATCCTGAAGAAGCGGTCGGTGTCGTCCGCAGCTGGATGGCTCCGGAGCATTAATCGTAAATGGCCACTTCCGTACGCATAAAAGACGATATGAATGGTGTAGATGGGCATCAGAAAGCCGCTATCCTTATGATGTCGCTTAGCGAAGAGCAGGCATCCGGCATCTTTTCTTTAATGGATGATGAAGAGATCAAAGATATCTCTCAAGCGATGGCCGGCCTTGGCAGTGTCAGCTCAAACACCATCGAACGCCTGTTCAACGAATTTATCGAACAAATATCCTCCACCGGTTCGCTGGTCGGAAGTTACGACAGCACGGAACGATTCTTGGCGAAAGCGCTCGGCAAAGAGCGCGTTGAAGGCATCATGGATGAAATCCGCGGGCCCGCCGGCCGGACCATGTGGGACAAGCTTGGAAATGTGAGCGAAGAAGTTCTCGCAAACTACTTAAAAAATGAGTACCCACAAACCGTTGCGGTCGTGCTCTCAAAAATTCGTTCGGATCATTCTGCAAGAGTTCTCAGCACCCTTCCGGAAGAATTCTCGATGGAAGTCATTCAGAGAATGCTTGGAATGGAAATCGTGCAGAAGGATATTCTTGACGGCATAGAAAAAACGCTGCGCACCGAATTTATGAGCAATCTGGCGCGTACCAACCGCCGCGACTCCCATGAGATGATGGCGGAAATTTTCAATAATTTTGACCGT
>CAYTAE010000017.1:0-14056 GCA_964435655.1 uncultured Rhodospirillaceae bacterium | reverse complement strand
TGGCAGGCCGCGCGGCGGGCGTCGAGCCCTTCGTCCGATGAGCGAGATCAACGTCACCCCGATGGTTGACGTCATGCTCGTTCTTCTCATCGTCTTTATGGTAACGGCGCCGTTGATGACGGTGGGCGTGCCGGTCGAGCTGCCAAAATCGGAAGCCGGAAATTTGAGCGGTCAGGAAGAGCCGCTGGTCATTTCCGTTAACGCGGGTGGCGAGATCTTTCTTCAGGAAACGCAAATCGAAATTGCGGACCTTGCGCCGCGGCTGGTCGCAATCAGCGGCAACAATCCGGAAGCGCGGATATTTATCCGTGGGGATCAGGCCATCAATTACGGGCGAGTGATGGAGGTGATGAGTACCATTAACGCCGCCGGATTTAACCGTGTCGGCCTTGTCGCCCGCACATCTGGCCAGGGACAAGGGCCGGCCCGGAAAAAGTAGTTTTACATGCGCGATGGCCTGCTTAGTTCGTTCGTTTTTCATGTGATGGCGGTGCTTATTGCCTATTTCGGGGTGCCGTCGCTGTTTAAACCGGCGTTGCAGGATGATTATCCGATCGTTGTCGATTTCGTGGAGATTGCTCATAAGACGAATCTGCTGAAAGCGCCGCCGCCATCGAAACCAAAACGCAAGCCTTCCACCGAAAGAAAAAAGCCAAGTCAGGCAAGCGAAGCACCGCCACCGTTACGCAAGCCGGTGACGAAGCCAAAGTCGATTGCGAAGCCAAAGCTTGAAAAGCCGGTCGCAAAACCGAAGCCAAAGGTTGAAAAATCAGTCGTGAAGCCGAAGCTTCGCCCGAAGCCAAAAAAAATAGCCCCAGACCCCTTCGCCTCGGTGCTTAAAACGGTGGAAAAATTTCAGCGGCCCGAAGAAGACGTGACCGCCAAGCCGCGACCGGAGATTGTGCAGGCGCCAAAGCGTTTCGATACGGCGAGCCGGTTGACGTTGAGCGAGCTGGACGCCATTCGCAGTCAGATTAGCCGCTGTTGGAACGTGCCGGTGGGGGCGATGAATGCCGAGGATTTGATCGTCGAGATCCGGGTGCACGTCAATCCGGACGGCACCATTCGCAAGGCCAGAATTATGGACACGGACCGTATGCAGAGCGATCCCTTCTTTCGAACCGCAGCGGAAAGCGCGTATCGTGCGGTCGTCAATCCGCGATGCAGTCCACTTCGGTTGCCGCCGGAAAAATACGAGTTGTGGAAAGTCTTTACCCTTAGCTTCAACCCGAAGGAAATGCTTGGAACATGACCGATTGTCAGAAAAAACGAGCAAGAAAAGGGCGCTGCATCTGGCGGGCTGCCTTTGCGGCCTTGTTTTCCATTTTCTTTCTTTCATCTGCCCATGCGGAACTTCGGATCGACATCACCCGGGGCGTGGTTGAGCCTTTGCCCGTCGCCGTTCAGGATTTTCTTGGAAGGACGGCGCGCGCGGGAGAGGTCGGCCAGAAAATCGCGTTTGTTATCCTTGCCAATCTGGAGCGATCGGGTCTTTTCCAGGGGGTTGATCCGAGGGCGTTCATTCAAAAAGAGATCCCGCTCAACATTCAGCCACGATTTGCAGATTGGCGCGTTATCGGAACTCAGGCTTTGATCAATGGCGGGGTGAAGCTGCTTCGCGATGGGCGACTGCGGGTGGAATTTCGCCTTTGGGACGTTGTTGCAGAACAGCAGATGCAGGGCTTGGCCTATCACACGCAGCCGGAAAACTGGCGCCGCGTTGCCCATAAAATTTCAGATGCAATTTATGAGCGCATCACCGGGGAGGCGGGTTATTTCGATACGCGGATCGTTTACGTCGCCGAAAGCGGGCTGGGCACGCGGCGGATCAAGCGCCTTGCGATCATGGACCAGGACGGTGAGAACAACCGGTTTCTCACCGATGAGCGAACGCTTATTTTGACGCCGCGTTTTTCGAAGACGGCGCAGAAGATTGTGTTTCTCTCTTACTATGGCGACATTCCGCGCGTTTATCTTTTTGACATTGAAACCGGCGTGCAGGAACGCCTTGGCGATTTTTCAGGCATGACGTTTGCGCCACGTTTTTCGCCCGATGATTCGCAAGTCGTCATGAGTTATGCGAAGGACGGCAATTCAGATATTTATGTCATGGACCTCGACACGCGAAAGTCGAAACGCCTGACGCGGAATTCGGCGATCGATACGTCGCCTTCTTTCTCGCCCAAAGGCGACCGGATTGTCTTTAATTCCGATCGTGGTGGTTCGCCGCAGCTTTATGTCATGAACAAGAACGGCAAAAACATCCACCGGACAAGTTTTGGCAAGGGCCGATACGGCACGCCGGTATGGTCGCCGCGTGGCGATCTGATCGCTTTTACGAAGATTTACCAAAATCGTTTTTTCATTGGTGTCATGAAGCCGGACGGTAGTGGCGAGCGGTTGCTGACGGAGAGCTTTCGCGATGAGGGGCCCACTTGGGCTCCGAACGGACGGGTCCTTATGTTTTTCCGGCAAATTCCAGGCGATGCGAACGGCTATGGCGACCGTGTGCGCCTTTATTCGATTGACCTGACGGGCCACAACGAGCGTGAAGTGGTCACCCCGCTTGATGCCTCGGATCCGGCTTGGTCCCCCTTGATTCCGTGATTTTGAGCAAGTATGGTTAAAATCCCCGGAAAATAGAGGGGGGTGCTTGCTGGACGCCCTGTTCTTCTAGAGGGCGGCGCGGGCATCGCCCGAAAGCCGGGGCATTGCCCGAAAGCAAGGTGGCGGGGAATTCTTTAGATTTTATAAACCAGTCCCATGGTTTAACCACCCAGGTTCTCGATCAGGAGATTACGTCGATGCGTCGGATTTTTGTTACCATTGCGGCACTGGTTCTTCTTACCGCCTGCGAAACCCAGACGGGTGGTGCAGGGGGGTCTAGAGGCGCTGGCGGCGCCGGAGGTTCCGGCGGCTACAGCGGGATGAGTTCTCAGCAGGAACTTGTTGCCAAAGTTGGCGACCGGATCTTTTTTGACATCAACAGACATAAAATACGCGCGGACGCCCAGAAAATTCTGCAGGCGCAAGCCAACTGGCTGAAGCAGCGGTCGAGCCTTAGCATTACAATCGAAGGCCATTGTGATGAACGGGGCACGCGGGAATACAATTTGGCGCTTGGCGAACGTCGTGCGAATGCGGTGAAAGATTATCTTGTTGCCCTTGGCGTGTCGGCAAGCCGGATTACGACGATTAGTTACGGTGAAGAGCGGCCGGTGGCCCTTGGCCATAACGATGCGGCCTGGACGCAGAACCGCCGTGGCGTGACGAAAGTCAACTAAACATCCAAACACAACCGACGACGCCCTTTTTGAATTCACCGTCCGTCCGGCCTTCAGGTTTGAAAGAACCTTTTGGGCCTGGCGGACGACGTGCGTTTAAGGAATGAAAATGCCGTTTCGGAAAACCGAGAAGGGGATGGCCCGACAATTTTGTGGCGGGACAGCCTCGTGCGGCGGGACGGGGGCGTCCCTGTTTTATGGCCCGCTTCTGGCGATGCTTGTTGCCTTGCCGTGGCTTTTGGCGACGCCGGCCCTGGCCCAAGGCCTTGGGGCCGGTGCCCTTGTGGAGCGGCTTGATCGTTTGGAACGCGACCTGCAGACCTTGCAGCGTGAATTTTACCGCGATGGGGCGACGCCTTCTTCACCGGTGACCGGTTCACCGGCAACGGGTTCACCGGAGGCCAGTGGCGCGGCGTCTTCTTCGCCGGGAACCGATGCGGATGCGCCGCCACCAGCGGCCCGTGCGGAACTTCGCTTTGTCGAACTGGAAACGCAAATTCGCGACTTGACCGGCAAGGTCGAAGAAATTCAATTTCGGCTCTCTGAACTTGGCGACCGTCTTGATCTTTTAACCGGCGATTTGGCGCTTCGCCTTGATGCCATCGAAGGGCGGCTTGCCGGTGGCGAGCAAGGTGGCATCGGCCAGGCCGGGGCTGTGAAGACGGCAAGTTCGCCGACATACGGGACGCCAACGTCTGAGACGTTAACGCCTGAGACGTTAACATCTAAGGCGTCAGTGTCTAAGGCGTCAGCCCTTGCGGAAACAGCTGCACCGGATGACGACGTGGCGGCAAAGGCGGTCCTCCTGCCGCCGAAGGAAGCCTATGGCCAGGCCTTTTCACTGCTTGGCCGGCGTGAATATGTGGAGGCGGAACGCGAATTGAAGGCCTTTCTGGAAGCCTATCCCGACGACCCGCTTGCACCAAATGCGACCTACTGGCTTGGCGAGACCTATTATGTGCGGAACGATTTCCGTCAGGCATCCGTGATTTTTCTTCAGGGTTATCAGAAGAACCCGAAAGGCTCCAAGGCGCCGGACAATCTGTTCAAGCTGGCAAAATCCTTGGGAAATATTGGCCAGAAGAAAGAAGCGTGCACCACCCTGAGCCGACTTAAAAAAGAATTTCCCAAGCTTCCTACGGCCGTTTTTCAGCGGGCGGAGGCAGAGCGCAAGCGGAACGGCTGCCCCTAGGCCCTTTTTCTGGATATCCGGCGGACGGATGCCCATGGATGTAAAAAAATTTACAGAGCGCATGGATGCGTTGGGGCCCTTCGAAGCGTGCCCCCGGCTTGGCGTTGCCGTTTCCGGCGGCGCAGACAGCCTGGCGCTTGTGTTGCTTGCGGATGCCTGGGCGCGCGCGCGCGGCGGCGACGTGCTGGCTTTGACGGTGGATCATGGCTTGCGTGCCGAGGCGGCGGTAGAGGCGCGCCAGGTCGGCGCCTGGCTTCGTTCGCGCCACATTGCCCATCGCGTGCTTTGCTGGGAGGGGCAAAAACCAAAAACCGGCATTCAGGCGGCGGCACGCGAAGCCCGTTATGACCTGTTGATGGAACGCTGTCGAAAAGAGGGCGTTTTGCATCTTCTGCTGGCCCATCAAAGGGAAGACCAGGCCGAGACGTTTCTCTTTCGTCTGGGGCGGGGCAGCGGCCTCGACGGCCTGGCTGGGATGGCGGCGATTTCTGAGCGGACCCATGTGCGCCTGCTTCGTCCCTTGCTGGACGTGCCGCGTGCGCAGCTTCGCAAGACACTCAAGGCGGCGGATCAGCCATGGATCGAAGACCCGTCCAACGAGGACCGTGCCTTTGCACGCGTGCGCATTCGCGCGGTTCTGCCGGTTCTCGACCAGGAAGGCGTGACGGTGCAACGGCTTGTCGATATGACCCAGCAATTGGCCCATGCGCGCGCCGAACGGGATGGGGCGACGGCGGCCCTGTTGGCGGAGGGGGCTGTTCTTTACCCGGAAGGGTATGCGCGTCTTGCCAAGCCTGCCTTTTTGGCTGCACCGCCGGAATGTGCACGTGCCGCCCTTGCCCGACTGTTGCGTGTCGTTGGGGGTGGCGTTCATGGGCCGCGCCGTGCGCCGATGGCGCGTCTTGCCACGGCCCTCGCCCAAGGGGATTTCCGATCCGGCCGGACCCTTGGCGGGTGCCGGGTGCTTGTTGAGGCGGAAAGCTTTCTCCTTTGCCGTGAAATGCGGAAAGAAATGCCCCAGCCCGTTCTTCCCGGCGCCTGTTTTCGTTGGGATGGGCGTTTTGTTGTCGAAGTGGCACCAGCAAAGGCTGGGAGCGCCTGGGCGAAACAGGCAAAGGGTTGGCGGCTTCGTCGGCTTGGTGCGAAAGGCTGGGCCGACATTGTGGCGGTCGAACCGGCCTTGCGGCAAAGTCATATCCCGGCTGCCGTCCGGCCGACGCTGCCGGCGATCTGGGATCGTCGGGGCGTGCTTCTGGTTCCCCATCTTGGCTATGACCGTGGTAGGAGCGGGGGTGAGGGCAGGAAATTTCTGAAATGCCTGGATTTTCGGCCATTCCAGCCTTTGGCCGGTGCCGCTTTTGCGGTTGCGTAAGGCGAGTCAGACACTATCTTTAACAAATGGGTGTCTTAATGTGGGCGGACAAGGCGGCCCGCATGTTAGAATTCGCCTCCGGCGGTGCAAAGCTGTGCATGCCGGAGATTGAATACGCAAGCTTGAGCAAGCCAAACCAACGCAACGGAGACGTGAGAAAACCGTGAACAATTTCAGGAAGAATCTGATGCTTTGGGTCATCATCGTGTTGTTGGTGATCGCCCTGTTCAATCTGTTTCAGGCACCGAGTTCGAACGAAGCCGTTCCGGAAATTGCCTTTTCAGACTTTCTTGCGGAGGTGGATGGCGGCCGGGTTCGTGACGTGACGATCCAGGGGCACCAGATCAACGGCCATTCTCAGGATGGACGGCCGTTCGCGACCTATGCCCCGGACGACCCCCAGCTTGTGAACCGGCTGACGTTGCACAATGTGCGGATTACCGCTGCGCCGAGTGAGGAGGGCGTGCCGTCTCTCTTCAGTATCCTAATCTCCTGGTTCCCGATGCTGCTTTTGATCGGGGTCTGGATTTTTATCATGCGGCAGATGCAGGGCGGCGCCGGAAAGGCGATGGGGTTTGGCAAATCCCGTGCCCGCATGCTGACCGAACATAACGAGCGCGTCACCTTTGAGAATGTTGCCGGCATCGACGAGGCAAAACAGGAACTGGAAGAGGTTGTCGATTTTCTAAAAGACCCGCAGCGCTACCAGCGTCTTGGCGGAAAGATTCCAAAGGGCGTTTTGCTGGTCGGCGCGCCCGGCACGGGCAAGACGTTGCTGGCGCGCGCCATTGCCGGCGAGGCGAATGTGCCGTTCTTCTCGATTTCCGGTTCGGACTTTGTTGAGATGTTCGTCGGCGTTGGCGCCAGCCGTGTGCGTGACATGTTCGAGCAGGGAAAGAAAAATGCGCCCTGCCTGATTTTCATTGATGAAATTGACGCCGTTGGCCGGCACCGGGGCGCGGGCCTTGGCGGCGGCAATGACGAGCGCGAACAGACCCTGAACCAGCTTTTGGTTGAGATGGACGGCTTTGAAGCGAATGAAGGCGTCATCATCATCGCGGCGACGAACCGCCCCGATGTGTTGGACCCGGCGCTGCTGCGTCCGGGGCGTTTTGATCGGCAGGTGGTTGTGCCGGTTCCCGACGTCGTGGGCCGAGAGAAGATACTGAAGGTTCACATGAAGAAAGTGGCGATTGCGCCAGACGTCAATGCGAGGATCATCGCGCGCGGGACGCCCGGATTTTCGGGCGCGGACCTGGCAAACCTTGTGAACGAAGCCGCCCTTCTTGCCGCACGCAAGATGAAGCGTTTTGTCACGATGGAAGAAATGGAAGAGGCCAAAGACAAGGTGATGATGGGGGCCGAACGCCGTTCCATGGTCATGACTGAAAAAGAAAAAAATCTGACCGCCTATCACGAATCGGGCCATGCGCTTGTTGCCATCAACATGGACGAGTCGGACCCCATTCATAAGGCGACGATCATTCCGCGCGGCCGCTCGCTTGGTTTGGTGATGCGGCTGCCGGAGGGCGACCGGATTTCCATGTCGCGGGCGAAGCTGGAAGCGGATCTGGCCGTGGCAATGGGCGGCCGGGTGGCGGAAGAACTTGTCTTTGGCCACGATCAGGTAACGACCGGCGCCTCCCAAGACATTGCCATGGCGACGCAGATTGCGCATCGCATGGTGACGGAATGGGGGATGAGCGACAAACTCGGCCCCCTTTCTTATAAGTCAAATGAGCAAGAGGTTTTCTTAGGGCATTCCGTGACGCAGACCCAGAACATGTCGGACGCAACGTCGGCGCTGATCGATGCGGAAGTTCGTGGAATTGTTGATACGGCGTTGGCGAAGGCCAGGGAAATTCTTTCGGAACAGCGCGACAAGCTGGAAATTCTTGCCAAGGGGCTTTTGGAATATGAAACCCTTAGCGGCGACGAAATTGCCGCTCTTTTGAGGGGCGAGGCCGTCCATCGCCCTGGTGAAGAACCGGAGGATTCGGACGGGAATGCGCCGCCGCAGTCTTCCGTGCCTTCGAGCGGGGATGAAAAGCCGGAAAGTGGCAAAGAAGGGCCGGAAGGCGGCTTGACGCCGACGCCCCAGCCGGACGGCTAGACTTTTTGATTTGATGCCGGATTGGCAAGATGTCCCATGGCCGCCCGGACCGGATGTGGCCGCGCTGGGCAGGCTTTACCTGCGCCCCTGCGATCTGCTTGCCGGGGCTGGTGCCAGGGCCGCGATTGCGGCGGGCGCCGCTTTTCCTCTGGCCGGTGGCCCCATGGCCTTTCGTCGTTGTGAGTTGTTGGCCCGTGGCGTCGCGGGCACGCGCCGCTGGCAAGCACCCTTGGTCGAGATTGAGGCCTGGGCGCGTGGACATGGCGGCCAGGTGGCCGATAGGCTTGCCAGGCTTTCCGCAAATTTAACGGCAACGCGCCCGGCCTTCGCCGGCATCCAATTGGACCTACCGCATCTTTTCGGTGTTCTCAACGTCACCCCCGACAGTTTCTCGGATGGTGGCGAGCATGCGGACCCGGATGCTGCCATTGCTTGGGGCTGTCTGCTTGGCAATGATGGGGCGGCGATTGTTGATGTTGGCGGCGAATCGACTCGTCCGGGCGCGCATGCCGTCGCCGTTGAAGAAGAATGCCGGCGTGTCCTTCCGGTGGTTCGTGACCTTGCTGCGCGTGGCGTTGTTGTTTCCATTGACAGTCGTCATGCCGGTGTCATGGCGCGCGCACTGGACGCAGGCGCGGGCGTGCTGAACGATGTAACGGCCTTGACCCATGAGGCGGCCTCGTTGTCCCTGGCATCGCGCCGCCACGCCAGGGTTGTGCTGATGCATATGCAGGGCGACCCACAGACGATGCAAAAGGCGCCCGCCTATGACGACGTTGTCCTTGATGTTTTTGATTACCTTGAAGGGCGCGTGGCGGCCTGTGAAGACGCGGGCATGCCGCGCGGCGACCTTTGTGTTGATCCGGGGATCGGCTTTGGCAAGACCCTTGCCCATAATCGGGCGCTTTTGGCGTCGCTGTCTATTTTTCATGGCCTTGGCACGGCGATCCTCGTCGGGGTTTCGCGCAAAAGCTTTCTTGCCGGGGGGCGCGCCGACATGCCGCCGCGTGCACGTCTTGCCGCCTCTATCGCCGCCGGTCTTGCCGCCTTGAATGCGGGCGTGCAGTTTCTTCGGGTTCATGACGTGAAGGTGACGCGCCAGGCGATCGACGTTTGGTCCTCTTTGCGCGTCGCCCGCTAAATTTTCTTTGCCATTCAGGGCCTTCTGTTACAATTTCCACCTTAGGCCAAGGGTTTTTGGAAGGTATTGGGAATGCGGAAACTTTTCGGGACGGACGGGGTCCGCGGGACGGCCAATCAGGAGCCGATGACGGCGGAAACTGCGCTGAAAATCGGCATGGCCGCCGGACGGCAGTTCCTTCGTGGCGACCATCGCCACCGGGCCATTATTGGCAAGGATACGCGGCTTTCCGGCTATCTGCTGGAGCCGGCGTTGACGGCGGGGTTCATCTCGATGGGCATGGATGTGATCCTTGTCGGCCCCATGCCGACGCCAGCCATTGCCATGCTGACGCGGTCCCTGCGTGCAGATATCGGCGTCATGATTTCGGCGTCTCACAACCCTTATCAGGACAACGGTATCAAGTTGTTTGGCCCGGACGGGCGCAAGCTTTCCGACAAAATCGAAGCCGAGATTGAGCGCCGCATCGACAATGGTGCCAAGGAGGACCTGGTGCCTTCGGATGGCCTGGGCCGTGCAATGCGCCTGGAGGATGCGCTTGGGCGCTACATGGAACACGTCAAAACAACGTTCCCCCGTGGCCTTACTCTGGACGGGCTGCGCATCGTCGTCGATTGCGCAAATGGTGCTGCCTACAAGGTGGCCCCCACCGTCCTTTGGGAATTGGGTGCCGAGGTTATTCCGATCGGGGTTGCCCCGGACGGGACGAACATTAACCGGGATTGCGGTTCGACGGAACCGGCGGTGATGTGCGAGGCGGTTCGCGCCCATGGGGCGCATCTGGGCATTGCCCTTGACGGCGATGCCGATCGGATGGTGCTGGCAGATGAAACCGGCGCCCTTGTGGATGGTGACCAGGTGATGGCATTAATCGCCCGGTCCTGGCAGGAACGGGGCCGGCTTCGCGGCGACGGCATCGTCGCCACCGTCATGTCGAATTTAGGCCTTGAGCGCTATTTGCAGAAGCACGAACTTTCGCTTGCCCGTGTGCAGGTGGGCGACCGTTACGTTGTCGAACATATGCACATGCATGGCTACAACGTTGGGGGCGAACAATCCGGCCATATTATCTTTGGCGATTTTGGAACAACCGGGGATGGTCTGATCGCGGCGCTTCAGGTGCTGGCGGAAATTGTGCGCGCCAAACGGGCGACGAGCGAGGTTGTGCATTGTTTCGACCCGCTGCCTCAACTGCTTCGCAGTGTCCGTTTTGACGAACCGGCGTCCCTTGAGACGGCAGATGTTCAACATGCGATCGCGCAGGGCGAGGCAATTCTTGGTGAGGATGGACGGCTGCTGATCCGCAAATCCGGCACCGAACCCCTTATCCGCATCATGGCGGAAGGAAAAGACGAAGCGCTGATTGGCCGCGTCGTTGCGGACATCGCGACGGCCATTGCAGGCAAGTCCAAATAATTTTAAAGCCGGAATTTCCGGAAAGGGAAGACAACATGTGTGGGCGGGTTCTTGCGATTGCCGGGTCTGATTCTAGCGGCGGTGCCGGCATTCAAGCCGATATCAAGACGATCACGGCGCTTGGCGGCTATGCCGCGACGGCGGTGACGGCGGTGACCGCCCAAAACACGGAAGACGTCGCCGGCATTCATGGCGTGCCGGTGGACTTCGTTCGCCTGCAGATGGACGTTGTGTTTGCCGATCTTGGGGTGGATGCCTTGAAAACCGGCATGTTGCATAGTGCCAAGACGGTTGAAGTCGTCGCCGATTTTATCGAAGCGAAGGCCGGGGGCCTTCCCCTTGTCGTAGATCCGGTGGTGGTGGCGACAGGCGGGGCGCGGCTGTTGGAAGAGGCGGCAATCAAGGCGTTGAAGGACCGGCTTCTTCTGCTGGCAACCGTGATGACGCCAAACGTCCCTGAGGCGGAAGTCTTGACCGGCATAAAGATCGCCGGCCCCAATGATTTAAAACATGCGGCAGAAACTTTGCTGACCCTTGGGGCGGGCGCGGTTTTGCTGACCGGCGGCCATCTGATGGAAGGAACAATTCAAGACGTTCTGGCAACCCCGGACGGCACCGAAATTTTTGAGGGGCCGCGGATTGACACCCGTCACACTCACGGGACGGGCTGTACGCTCGCTTCGGCCCTGGCCACCGGTCTGGCGCAAGGTCTTGGCCTGCGTGAGGCCGTGCTTCGCGCGCGCGCTTATGTCTTCGAAGCGATCCGCACGGCCCCTGGTTTTGGGCGCGGCCACGGGCCGCTCAACCACGGCCATACGCTTGGATGCGCGGCGGAAGCCGGCGACGCTCTATAGCGGCCAGAAATACAGGATAAGCGGGACACTGACGGCGATAATCAGGATGTCGAGCGGCAGCCCCATTCGCCAGTAATCCCCGAATTTATAACCGCCAGGCCCCATGACCAACGTGTTTGACTGGTGGCCGATCGGTGTCAGGAAGGTCGACGAAGCTCCGACCGCCACCGCCATCAGGAAGGGATCAATGTTCACGCCAAGGCCCATGGCGACGCTGGCAGCGATGGGAGCCATCAGAACCGCCGTCGCCGCGTTGTTCATGACATCCGACAGCAGCATGGTGATGATCATGATCAAGGCAAGAATGATCGGCGGATCCAGATAGTTGGATGCACCGACAAAAACCCCGCCGATAAGATCCGTGCCGCCGGTTTCGCGCAAGGCCATGCCGACCGGAATCATGGCGGCGAGCAGAACAATGATCGGCCATTCGATGCTTTCATAGGCTTCGCGAAGCGAAATGAGGTCAAACAGCACAATGGCGAGAACGGCCCCCATGAAGGCAATGGCGGCAGGCAGGATGCCGAAGGCGGTTAGCGCGATGGCGGTGGCAAAGATGCCGACCGGCAACCATGTCCGCTGTTTTTTGCCGAGCCGTATGTCGCGCCGGGCGAGGGGCAGGCAGCCAAGTTCGGACATGACTTCGGAGAGGGCCGTTGTTTCGCCTTGCAGCAGTAGAACGTCCCCTGCCTGAAAACGAATCCGGCCCAGCCGTTCCTTCACCGGGACGCCGTGCCGGGCGACGCCCAGCATGTTGATCCCAAAGCGGGCATGGAGCCGGAGGCTGCGCGAGGTCTGACTTTCCATCGTCGAGCCGGGCGGGATGACGGCTTCAATCAGGCCCACATCATCCGAACGGATGGTTTCCATGCTCAGCCCTTCGCTGCCGATAAGTTCGAGATTTGCCTGATCGACGAGGGCGCGCAGCGCATCCGGATCGCCCTCAAGAATAAGAATGTCGCCCTTTTGCAAGCGGAGAAAGCTGGAAGGTGCCAGCAATTTCCGCTCGCCCCGGATGAGGCCAACGATGGCGATGTCTTCCTGGCCGATGGCTTCGAGTTCCTGCAGCGTGGCGCCTACAAATTCCGAATCCGGTTCCAGGCGGGCCTCGGTAATGTAATCCTCGATCTGTTCAAAGGCCGTATCGGTCTCAACGGTTCCCTTGCGTTGTGGCAACAGCCGCCAGCCGACAAGGACGATGAAACAGATGCCGACAATGGCGACGCCAATTCCAACGGGGGCAAAATCGAACATGGCGAACGGTTCGCCGCCATATTCCGTGCGGTAGTTGGCGATGATGATGTTCGGCGGTGTGCCGATCATCGTCATCAGGCCGCCCAAGAGCGAGCCGAAGGAAAGCGGCATCAGAACAACCGACGTTGGAAGGCCGGTTTTATGGGCGATCTGGATGGCGACCGGCATCATGAGGGCAAGGGCACCGACATTGTTCATGAAAGAGGAAAAGATGGCGACCAGGATTGTGAGGGCGGCGACCTGCAGCGTCGTGTGACTGGCAAAGGGGTGCATGCAGGTGACCAGCAAATCCGGAATCGCGGAATGGTGCAGTGCACGCGTCACAATCAGAATGGCGGCAACGGTGATGACGGCCGGGTGGCCAAAGCCGGCAAAGGCGTTTTCAGCGGGGACGATACCGGCGAAGACGGCTGCAAGCAGGGCGCCGATGGCGACAACGTCGTAGCGCCATTTTCCCCAGATAAACAAGGCCAACGCCGCCAGTAAAATGGCGAACAAGGCTGTTTGGTCAACCGTCATGCAGGCGTCTCCCTGGCCGCGTCTTCCGAGCCCCTCGGGCTTCTTGATTAGGGGGAGATTACCCGGCGTTTGCGCTTGCCGCAAATTGCGAATATCGGCCCGATCCGGCGTTGACGCGCTGCACCACTCCCCACTAAACTCCGCGCAAATTTACTGTTTTTGAAGATTGCCTCAAGTCTTTCGGCGATTTGCCTCAAAAAGGAACCCCAGGAAAACAATGACAAAGCCGACGGCTCGGCCGCAAAACGCCCGTTTTTCATCCGGTCCCTGCACAAAACGTCCGGGTTGGTCCCTTGACGCCCTAGAGGATGCGGCGCTTGGGCGCTCGCACCGTTCGAAGCCGGGGAAGGCAAAAATCGAAGACGTGCTTGCCCGCAGCCGGGATTTGCTTGGTTTGCCGGAAGATTACCGGATCGGCATCGTGCCGGGTTCCGATAGCGGCGCCTTCGAAATGGCCATGTGGTCGATGCTGGGCGCACGTGGCGTCGATGTGCTGTCCTGGGAAAGTTTTGGCAAGGGCTGGCTTACGGACATTGTAAAGCATCTGAAATTGGACGATGTCCGTTCTTTTGAGGCGGATTACGGGCAATTGCCGGCACTCACCCAGGTAGATATGGACCGCGATATCGTTTTTACCTGGAACGGGACGACATCGGGCGTTTGCGTTCCCAACGGCGACTGGATTGCAGACGACCGCAAGGGGCTGACATTCTGTGATGCGACCTCGGCCGTTTTTGCGATGGCGCTTCCCTGGAAAAAAATCGATGTTGCGACCTATTCCTGGCAGAAGGTCATGGGGGGCGAGGCGGCCCACGGCATTCTGGTGTTAAGCCCGCGCGCCGTCGAACGGCTGGAAAGCTATACGCCAGCCTGGCCGTTGCCGAAGGTTTTTCGGATGACGAAGGGCGGCA